>NZ_JABXEO010000068.1:0-49636 GCF_013372585.1 Myxococcus sp. AM010 | reverse complement strand
CCGCCGAGCCGTCCGTGGCCACCGCCCCCCCCACGGCGACGGGCAAGGGCCGCCTGGACGTGACGTCTCCCGGGCTCTACGGCGAGGTGTGGATCAACAGCCGGCCCTATGGCTTCCCACCCCTCGTCGCCCAGGGACTCCCCGCGGGGCCCGCCCGCCTGGAGGTCCGCGTCAATGGCGTGGTGAAGCGGAAGCTGACCGTCGACGTCGTGGCGGACCAGAGCACCGCCGTCCGAATCCGCTGACGTGAAGCCGTTCGCGCGGAGAGCCGCGCTCCTTTTCCTCATCGAGGTCGATATGCGCCGTTGTCGTAGGTGGTCCGAACCTTCACTCGGAGCCCTGCTCCTCTTGTGCGCCAGTCCCGCGCTCGCCCAGGACACCGACGCGGGGTACCTGGGCGACGAGGAGCCGGAGGTCCACAGCCAGGTGGCCTCCTTCGCCGTCACCCCGCTCCAGGAGTCCCCCGCCGTCGTCACGGCGATGAACGCGGAGGAGATTCGCAACACCGGCGCCCGGGACTTGATGGACCTGCTGTTGCAGATTCCCGGCTTCTTCTTCGGCGTGGACATCCAGGGCGCGGTGGGCCCCGGCTTCCGCGGCCTGTGGGGCTACGAGGGCAAGGTGCTGCTCGTCGTGGACGGCAAGGAGATGAACGAGCAGCTCTACTCCACGATGCAGTTGGGCAACGAGTTCCCCATCGAGCTCATCGAACGCATCGAGGTGGTGCGCGGCCCCGGCTCCGTCATCTACGGCGGCAACGCGGAGCTCGCCGTCATCAACGTCGTCACCCGCGGCGTCCAGGGCAGCACGGACCTGATGGTGTCCGGCATGTACGGGCAGATGAGCGGCGTCCACGGCCGGCGGGGCCTCACCGTCTCCGGCCGCAAGGTGTTCGAGTCCGCGCCGGGCCTGAGCATCTTCGCGTCCGCCGGGCTGTCCCAGGCGCAGCGCAGCAGCGGCGTCTTCCAGGACTTCTTCGGCAACTCCGCGCAACTGGGCGGCAACTCGCGGCTGGACCCGACGATGGTGCAGGCGGGCGTGGGCTACAAGGACCTGCAGCTCAGCGTGCTGTACCAGCGCTATGGCACCTCCGCCATCATCGCCTTCGACGAGGTGCTGGAGGCGCCCGCGCCGACGAACTTCGAGTCCTTCCACGCGGAGCTGAGCGACCGGTTCCGCCCGGACGCGCGGGTGGAAATCGTCCCCCGCATCAACCTCACCTTCTCCAAGCCCTTCAGTGACTCGGACCAGGAGTCGCCCTTCTTCTACGACAAGCAGGTGCTGCGCCTGCGAGGACGGACGCTGGCGCGCTGGGCGGCGCTGGACTGGCTGCAGCTCACCGGCGGCGTGGACGTGACGTCCGACCAGGGGCGGGTCAACGGCCCGGTGGGCGTGGGCCTCCAGACGGGCTTCGGTCCCGAGGAGGCGGACCGCGTCTCCTACGTGAATGTGGCGGGCTTCGTGGAGGCCTTCTCCGCCAACCCCTTCGTCAACGTGGTGGCGGGCGCGCGCGTGGAGAACCACAGCGCCTTCGGGGAGTCCTTCGTGCCGCGGCTGGTGCTGCTGCGCGGCTTCGGGCCGTTCAGCGGCAAGGCCCTGTTCAGCCGCGCCTTCCGCGCCCCCAGCATTGAAAACATCAGCCTGGGCGACGACATCCGCCCCGAGCGCACCACCGTCCTCGAGCTGGAGGGCACGCTGCGCCTGGGAGAAGGCCACGCGCTGAGCGCCAACGCCTTCGACATGGGCGTGGCGGACCCCATCATCTATTCGTACGACGCGGCGACGAACACGGAGGCCTACCGCAACCTCGGGCGCCTGGGCAGCCGCGGCGTCGAGCTGGACTACCACGTGCGCGGAAGCTGGGGCCGCGCCGCCCTCAACTATTCGTTCTACACCCCGTCAGGCCGCAATGACGTGGAGGACTACCAGGTCCCCGGACAGCCCAACGCCTTCACCGGCATGCCCACGCACAAGGCCGCGCTCACCGGCAGCATCAAGGTGCTGCCCTGGCTCACCGTCAGCCCCACCGCCGTCCTCGTGGGCAAGCGCTACGCCGTGGACGTGCCGGACGACGAAGGCAACGCGGCGGTGGAGGCGCTGCCCACGCAGCTGCTGCTCAACCTCTTCGTGCGCGCGCAGGACGTGGGCACGCGCGGGCTGGAGATTGGCGCGGGCGTCTACAACCTGACCGGCACGAACTTCCGCATCGCCCAGCCCTACAACGGCGGCCACGCGCCCATGCCCGTCTTCTCCCGCGAGTTCATGGTGCGCGTCAGCTACCTGCTGGACCCCGTCAGCGACGAATAGCAGCGCCTCCCAACCCGGCGTCCGCCACGGCCCACCTTCCCTCCGGAGGGTGGGCCGTCTGGCTTTGAAGCAACGCGTCACGGGGAATAGACTGTCACAGACTTGCAATCACCGGAATCTCGCTGGTACTTTCTTCGCCACTCGAAAGAACTTCTGTTCGTCCGTGGCTGCGCAGGGAGTTGCGACGCGCCGTGCCAGTGAACGACGACTCTCGAAGCACCCTGGTTTCTTCGCAGTAAGAACGAAGTCTTCCAGCTGTGGAGGGGAGCGCATGCATCCGAACAAGCGTTTCGCGTGGGCGTGGGTGGCGGCGGGCGTTTTCGCGGTGTCTGGTCTGGTGGCGGGCTGTGACCCGGAAGAGGCCCCGACGCCAACGCCTGACGCAGGTCAGCAAACTCCGGATTCAGGCACGCAGCCGGACTCAGGCACCCAGCCTGACTCCGGCACGCAGCCCGACTCGGGCACGCAGCCGGACGCCGGCACGGAGCCGGACGCGGGCACCGAGCCGGACGCGGGCACCGAGGAAGACGCCGGTACCGGCCCCACGCTGCCCCTGGCCGTGGACGGCACCTGGATTCCCAGTGGCTACATGGGCGACGGCTCGCAGGGCGGCGTCACCTACGACGGCACCGAATGCCTGCCAGGGCGGGCGGGCACGCAGTTGGGGGCCTGCCACAAGTTCACCTGGACGCCTGGCAACGATGGCTGGGCGGGCGTGTACTGGCAGTACCCGGAAGGCAACTGGGGCGACCAGCCCGGCTTCAGCGTCCCGGACGGCGCCAACACCGTGTCCTTCTACGCCTGGGGCACCGAGGGCGGAGAGGTCGTCTCCTTCATGGTGGGAATGAACGCCCCCGACGGCTTCGAGGCGAAAGTCGAGAACGTGGCGCTCACCACCACCCCGACCCAGTACACAATCGACATCAGCCGCGTCCGGTATGGGACGGTGGTGGGTGGCTTCGGGTGGACCGCTGCTGGGAGGACGACTCCGCTCGTCTTCTTCATCGACGACATCCACTGGCACTGACACCCACCCCATCCTCGCGGCGGAACGGAGCGAGAGGACGATGCGAGTGGGAACGGCGGTGACGACGGTCGATGCGGCGGGCATGCGCGCGCAGAACAGCAGCCTGCTGCTCAACATGATCTGGCGCGAGCGTCAGATTTCCCGGGCGGAAATCGCCCGGCGGACGAAGCTGAGTCCGTCGACCGTCTCCGCCATCGTGGTGGACCTGGAGCGCTCCGGCCTGGTGCGCAGCATTGGCGCCGGGGTGTCCCGGGGCGGCCGTCGCCCCACCCTCATCGGCTTCTGTGATGACGCGTTCAGCCTCATCGGCGTGGAGTTGGGCGCCACCCACGTGACGGCCGCGCTCACCGACCTGCGGGGCCGGGTGCGCGCGTACCGGCACGCGAGCCACGCCGTCCGCGAGGACCCCAAGGGCACGCTCCAGAAGGTGCGCGAGCTGGTCCATGCGGTCCTGGACGCAGAACGCGTACCGCGCCGCTCGGTGGCGGGCATGGGCGTCGCCGTGCCCAGCCCCGTCCACCCGTCCGCGCCCGGGAGGCTGTCACCGCTGCTGGTGCCGGCTTGGCGCGACTACGACGTACAGGAGTCCCTGCGGAGCGCGTTCGGCCTGCCGGTGTTCGTGGACAACGACGCGAACCTGGGCGCGCTGTCGGAGTGCTACTGGGGCGCGGGCGTCAACGGCGAGGACCTGGCGTACATCAAGCTGGCCACGGGCATCGGCTCCGGCCACATCATCCACGGCGACGTCTACCGTGGCGCGGGCGGCACCGCGGGCGAAATCAGCCACATGGCGGTGGACTCCTCCGGGCCGCAGTGCGTGTGCGGCCTGCGCGGCTGCCTCGTCACGCTCATCGGGTCCGCGGCCCTGCTGGAGCGGGCGCGGGAGCTGATGGGCCGCAAGGACAAGCGCGCCCTCACGGTGCGCGAGCTGGTGGAAGGCGCGCGGGCGGGAGAGCCGGCCGCGCGGCAGGTCATCGACGGGCTCGGGCACTACCTGGGCATCGCCGTGGCCGGCCTGCTGAACCTGCTCAACCCCGCCATCGTCGTGCTCGGCGGTGAAATCTCGTCGGTGGGAGACCTGCTGCTGGACCCGCTCCGCGCGTCGGTGCGCAAGCGGGCGCTGTCCACCTCCATGGCGGAGACGCGCATCGTCACCTCCGCGCTGGGAGACCGCGCCATCGCCGTGGGCGCGGCCACTCTGGTGCTCCAGGCCGCACTGAGAGACCGAACCCTCTTCCCCCTCCAACACCTAGGCAAATCTGCATGACGCTCCAGCGCCTCCTCCCCGTGGCCCTGGCCCTGACGGGCCTCGCCTGTGACCCGGCCGCCAACCGGGTGAACCGCCCTGGCTCCCCGCCGCCCCACAGCAACCCGCAGCCTGGCACGGACTGGGAGCTGGTGTGGCAGGACGAGTTCGACGGCACGGAGGGCACGCCACCCTCACCCGAGCGGTGGGTGCATGACGTGGGAGGACATGGCTGGGGCAACGAGCAGCTGGAGTTCAACACCGACCGCACGGAGAACGCCGCGCATGACGGCGCCGGCAACCTGGTCATCACCGCGCGCCGCGAGCGCTACAGCGGCCGGGACTACACCTCCGCGCGCATCCGGACGCAGGACCGCTACGAGCCCACGTATGGCCGCATCGAGGCGCGCATCCAGCTGCCCGTGGGCCGCGGCATCTGGCCCGCCTTCTGGATGCTGGGCGCGGACATCGGCACCGTCGGTTGGCCGGAGTGCGGCGAAATCGACATCATGGAGTACCGGGGTCAGCTGCCGTCCATCCTCCGAGGCTCGCTGCACGGGCCGGGGTACTCCGGTGGCGACAACATCGGCCAGGACTACGTCGTCAGCGGCGCCCGGCTGAACGAGGACTTCCACGTCTACGCGGTGGAGTGGGAGCCCAACCGCATCCGCTGGTTCCTGGACGGCACCGCCTTCTTCGAGGCGACGCCCGCCCAGCTCCCCGCGAGCGCCCGCTGGGTGTTCGACCATCCGCACTTCATCATCCTCAACGTCGCCGTGGGCGGCACCTTCGTGGGCCCGGTGGGCCGGGACACGGTGTTCCCCCAGGAGATGAAGGTGGACTACGTCCGCGTCTACGCGAGGCCCACGTGAGGGCCGCGCTCTGGGCGCTGACACTCCTGCTGGTGGCCTGCAAGGTGGAGCCCCGCCCACGGCCGCCCGGAGTGCTGTTCGTCTCCGTGGAGCAACAGAGCGCCTGGGTGCGCAACTTCAACCCGCTGTTCGCGGGCGCCGGCTCGCGCTGGCCCACGCGCGCGGGCGTCTACGAGTGCCTTGAAATCTTCAGCCCCGCGGTGGGCCGGTGGACGCCCTGGCTGGCCACCGGCCACGCGTGGTCCGAGGACCGCCGCACGCTGCGCTTCACCCTGCGCTCCGGCGTGCGCTGGTCGGACGGAAGGCCCTTCACCGCGGGCGACGTCGCCTTCACCTTCCAGCTGCTGAAGCAGCACGCGGCGCTGGACGCGGGCGGCGTGTGGCGCTTCGTGGAGGAGGTGCGCGCGGAGGACGCGCACACGGTGGCCTTCCAGTTCTCCCGCGTCTACATCCCTGGCTTCGCGGAGCTGGCGCAGCAGCCCATCGTCCCCCGGCACGTCTGGGAGACGGTGGCGGACCCGGTGACGTTCACCAACCCACAGCCGGTGGCCACCGGGCCCTTCACCGAAGTCACCGTCTTCCGCAACCAGGTCTACGAGCTGGGCCGCAACCCGCACTACTGGCAGCCCGGCAAGCCCGCCGTCTCCGCGCTGCGCTTCCTGGCCTTCCCCACCAATGACCAGGCCAACCTGGCGCTGGTGGAGGGGGAAGTGGACTGGGCGGGCAACTTCGTCCCCGCCGTGGACCGCACCTTCGTCGCCAGGGACCCCGAGCACCACGGCCGCTGGTTCCCGCTCTACGGCAGCACCGTCTTCCTCTACCCCAACACCACCCTGCCGCCGCTGGACGACGTGCGCGTGCGCAAGGCGCTGAGCATGGCGCTGGACCGCGAGCGGCTGGTGGAGATCGCCATGTACGGCTACACGCGGCCGGCGGACGCCACCGCGCTCAACGACGCGTACACCGCGTGGCGCGACGCGGACGCGGCCCAGGGCGCTTGGGTGAAGCACGACCTGGAGGCGGCGAAGCGGCTCCTGGACGAGGCGGGCTTGAAGGAAGGCCCGGACGGGCTGCGGCGCAAGGCGGACGGCCAGCCCCTGTCGCTGGACATCGAGGTGGTGGGCGGCTGGTCCGACTGGGTGCGCGCCGGGCAGGTGGTCGCCAGGGATTTGCGGAAGCTGGGCGTGCAGGCGCAGCTGCGCACCTACGAGTTCGGCGCGTGGTACGCGCGGCTCCAGAAGGGCGAGTTCCAGTTGGCCATCTCCTGGTCCCTGGACGGCCCCACGCCGTACACCTTCTACAAGTGGCAGCTGTCCCCACGCACGGTGCGCCCGGTGGGCGAGGTGGCCGCGGCCAACTGGCACCGCTTCGGCGATGAGGAAGCGGACGCGCTGCTGACGCGCTTCGAGCGCGCGGACGCCGAGGACGCGCAGCACGCGCTGATGGCGGCGGTGCAGCGGCGCTACTCCGAGCTGGCGCCGTCCATCCCGCTCTTCCCCAACCCGTCCTGGGGCGAGTCCAACTCGCGGCGCTTCACCGGCTTCCCCACCGAGCAGAACCCCTACGCGCGCCTGTCCCCCCACGCCGAGCCCGACAGCCTGCTGGTGCTGACGACGCTCGCCCCGAGGGAGCCATAACGCCATGGCCTACGTCCTGCGGAGGTTGGGCTTCTACCTGCTGGCGGCCTGGGCGTCGCTGACGCTCAACTTCGTCATCCCCCGGCTGGCGCCCGGTGACCCGGCGTCCGCCATGTTCGCGCGCTTCGAGGGCCGCGTGCAGCCCGAGGCCATGGTGGCGCTGCGCGCCGCCTTCGGCTTCACGGAGGCGCCCTGGTACGTGCAGTACGCCACGTACCTGAAGCACCTGCTGCGCGGCGATTTGGGCCTGTCCTACGCGTACTACCCGGCGCGCGTGTCCGAGGTGATTGGCACCGGCCTGCTGTGGACGCTGGGGCTGGCCGGGTGCGCGGTCATCATCAGCTTCACGGTGGGCTCCATGCTGGGCGTGCTGGCGGCGTGGAACCGCGGCGGGTGGCTGGACGCGACGGTGGCGCCGGCGCTCGCCTTCCTGGGGGCCTTCCCCTACTTCTGGCTGGCCATGCTGGCCCTGTACCTCTTCGGGTTCGGGCTGGGCTGGTTCCCGCTGCGGCACGCGTACTCCCATGATTTGGAGCCGGCGCTGTCCTTCACCTTCGCGGCGGACGTGGCGCGGCACGCCTTCCTGCCCGCGGCCTCCATCGTCGTGGCCACGCTGGGCGGGTGGATGCTGAGCATGCGCAACACCATGGTGGCCACGCTGGGCACGGACACGCTCCGGCTGGCGCACGCGAAGGGGCTGCCGCCCCGGCAGGTGATGCTGCGCTACGCCGCGCGCAACGCGCTGCTGCCCAACGTCACCGGCTTCGGCATGGCGCTGGGCTTCGTGCTGAGCGGCTCGCTGCTGACGGAGATTGTCTTCTCGTATCCGGGCACCGGCTACCTGCTCATCCTGGCCGTGCGCAACCAGGACTACCCGCTGATGCAGGGGCTCTTCCTGACCATCACCTTCGCCGTGCTCGCCGCGAACTTCGCCGTGGACCTGCTGTGCCTGTGGCTGGACCCGAGGACCCGCGCCCATGCGTGAGCTTCTTCGACGGCTGCTGCGCCAACGCAAGGCGGCGGTGGGCGGGAGCATCCTGCTGGGCTTCATCGTGCTCGCGCTCCTCGGGCCCTGGCTGGTGATGGACCCCACGGACCTGGTGGGCCGCCCCCACCAGCCACCCTCCTCCGCGCACTGGTTCGGGACGACGGGCCAGGGACAGGACGTGCTGGCGCAGACGGTGGTGGGCGCGCGTGAGACGCTGGCCATCGGCTTCGCGGTGGGCGCGCTCGTCACGCTCATGGGCGCGCTCATCGGCGTGACGTCCGGGTACCTGGGCCGCCGCGTGGATGACGTGCTGACGCTCACCACCAACGTGTTCCTGGTCATCCCCGGCCTGCCGCTGGCCATCGTCCTGGGCGCCTACCTGCCCTCCGGCCCCTTCCGCATGGTGGTGGTGCTGTCGCTGGCCGGCTGGGCCTGGAACGCGCGCGTCTTCCGCGCCGAGGCCATGGCGCTGCGCAACCGGGACTTCGTCTCCGCCGCCTTCGTCGCGGGGGAGAGCCGCTCGCGCATCGTCGTCCGGGAGCTGCTGCCCAACATGGCGTCGCTTTTGGGTTCGTCGTTCATCGGCAACACGCTCTACGCGGTGGGCGCACAGGTGGGCCTGGAGTTCCTTGGCCTGGGCGACGTGGGCGCGGTGACGTGGGGCACCAACCTCTACTGGGCCGGCAACGACGCGGCGCTGCTCACGCGCTCCTGGTGGGTCTTCGTGCCCACCGGCGTTTGCATCGCGCTGGTCGGCTTCTCCCTGACGCTGCTCAGCTCCGCCATCGACGAGGTGACCAACCCGGCGCTGAAGGCGCCGCCGGTGGCGACCACGCCGGTTCGCTCGGCGCAGTCCTCCGCGGCGGACGCGGCGCCGCCGTCCGGCGCCCTGCTGAGCCTCCGCGAAGTGTGCATCGAATACGCCACGGAGCGTGGCCCCTCGCGCGTGGTGGACTCGGTGTCCTTCGACATCGCGCCCGGTGAGGTGTTCGGCCTGGCGGGTGAGTCCGGCAGCGGCAAGTCCACGCTGGGCTACGCGCTGCTGCGCCTGCTGCCTCCGGCCGCCAGCATCACGCAAGGGCGCATCCTCCTGGATGGCACGGACGTCACCGCGCTGGATGAAACCGCGCTGCGCGCGTACCGCTGGAGCCAGGTGTCCATGGTCTTCCAGAGCGCGATGAGCGCGCTCAACCCGGTGCTCACGCTGGGGGACCAGTTCCACGACACGCTCGCGGCCCACGGGCGGACCACCCGCGCCGCGGCCCATGCGCGCGCACGGGAGCTGCTGACCATGGTGGGGCTGGCGCCGCAGCTGGTGGACGCGTGGCCGCACCAGCTCTCCGGTGGCATGCGGCAGCGCGTGGGCATCGCCCTGGCGCTGGCCCTGGAGCCGAAGCTGGTGGTGATGGACGAGCCCACCACGGCGCTGGACGTCGTGGTGCAGAAGGAGCTGCTCCAGCGGGTGCTGGAGCTGAAGCAGCGGCTGGGCTTCGCGGTGCTCTTCATCACCCATGACCTGCCGCTGCTGCTCGCGCTGTCGAACCGCGTGGGCATCCTCCAGGGCGGCAAGCTGGTGGAGGTGGACACCGCCGACCGCCTGCGCACGGGCGCGCGTCACCCGTACACGCGCCTGCTGCTGTCCTCCTTCCCGCACCTGAGCCCGTCGGACGCGCAGGCGCCCGCGGACGTGGCGCTGGCGGCCTCGGAGCGCACGACGGCCCCGGCCTCCGCGCGGGGAGGTGGACGATGAAGCGGCTCGCGCGGGCCGCCACCGCGCCGACGCCCGCGCCCCGCGGCCACAAGGCCGCCCCCATGCGCGCCACGACACCCAACGCTCACCTGGGAGGTGGCCGATGAGCGCCCCGCTGCTGGAGGTCTCGGAGCTGCTGCGCACGGTGCCCGTGGGCGGCTTCCTCTCCCGTTCGCGTCGCACCCTGCTCAACCGCGTGTCCTTCACCCTGGAGCGCGGCGAAATCGTCGCGCTGGTGGGCGAGTCCGGCAGCGGCAAGTCCACCCTGGCCCGGGTGCTGGCGCGGCTGGACACGCCGGACGCCGGGAGCCTGCGGCTGGGCGGCGAGGACGTGCTCACCCTGGAGCGCGGCGGCGCGTCGCTCGCGTACCGGGGCCGCGTGCAGATGGTCTTCCAGGACCCCTTCGCCTCGCTCAACCCCGTCCACACCGTGGCCCACCACCTGGAGCGCCCCCTGCTGCGCCATGGCCGGGCCACCCGCGCCGGACTCAAGGACCGCGTCCACGCCCTGCTGGAGTCCGTGGGCCTGACGCCCGCGGAGCAGCTGGCGCGGCGCTACCCGCACGAGCTTTCCGGCGGCCAGCGGCAACGCGTGGCCGTGGCGCGCGCGCTGGCCGTGGAGCCGGACGTCATCATCGCGGACGAGCCCACCTCCATGCTGGACGTGTCCACGCGCCGGGGCGTGCTCCAGTTGCTGCGTGGCCTGACGCGCGAGCGCGGCATCGGCATCCTCTTCATCACCCACGACCTGGCCAGCGCGCGCCATCTGGCCGACCGCGTCCTGGTGCTGTACGCGGGCAGCGTCGTGGAGTCCGGCAGGACAGCGGACGTGCTCGCCGCGCCCCGGCACCCTTACACCCGGCTGCTCCTGTCCGCCGTGCCGGACGGCGCGGACTTCCTCGATACGCCGCTGCCGGTGCGGCCCGCCACGGGCCCCATGCCGGTGTTCGGCTGCCCCTTCGCGCCCCGCTGTCCCCATGCGGAGGCGCGCTGCCACGACACCCTTCCCCCCTCTCATGTCCAGGCCGCGGACCACACGGTCCGCTGCCACCTCGAATCCTCGAAAGGAGCCTCCGACAATGCGGCAGTTCCCCAATGACTTCCTGTGGGGTGTGGCCACCTCCGCCTTCCAGATTGAGGGCGCCACCAGCGCCGACGGCCGCGGTGAGTCCATCTGGGACCGCTTCGCCGCCACTCCTGGAAAAATCAGCGACGGCTCGGACGGCAAGGTCGCGTGCGACCACTACCGCCGCTGGCGCGAAGACGTGGAGCTGATGCGCTGGCTGGGCGTGAAGTCCTACCGCTTCTCCGTGGCCTGGCCCCGCGTGCTCCCCACCGGGCGCGGCGCCGTGAATGCCGCGGGCCTGGACTTCTATTCGCGGCTGGTGGACGGGCTGCTGGCCGCGGGCATCGAGCCCTTCGTCACGCTCTACCATTGGGATTTGCCGCAGGCCCTTCAAGACAAGGGCGGCTGGCCGGCGCGTGACACCGCGAGCGCCTTCGTCGAGTACGCCGACGTGATGAGCCGCAAGCTGGGTGACCGCGTGAAGCGGTGGATTACCCACAACGAGCCCTGGTGCATCAGCGTGCTCGGCTACGGCAACGGCGAGCATGCCCCCGGCCACAAGAACTGGGGCGAGGTGCTGGCCACCGCGCACCACACGCTGCTCTCCCACGGCCAGGCGGTGCCCGTCATCCGCGCCAACGTGAAGGACGCCGAGGTAGGCATCACCCTCAACCTGTCGCCCGCGGAGCCCGCGTCTCCCAGCCCCGAGGACGCGGAGGCGTGCCGCCGGCATGACGGCAGCTTCAACCGCTGGTTCCTGGATCCGCTCTACGGCCGCGGCTACCCGGAGGACGTGGTGGAGGACTACGTGAAGGACGGGCACCTGGCCTCGTCCACGCTGCCCTTCGTGCGCGACGGCGACCTGGCCGCCATCGCCGTCTCCACCGACTTCCTGGGCATCAACTACTACTCACGCGCCATCATGCGCAGCGACCGCATCCCGGAGTCGCGGAACGCGCCGCGCACCGTGCACCCCGAGCCCGAGCGCACCGACATGGACTGGGAGGTGTACGCCCCCGCCCTCACCCGACTGCTCGTGCACCTGCATACCCACTACCGGCCCGGCCCCCTCTACATCACGGAGAACGGGTGCGCCTACGCCACCGGCCCCAGTGAGGACGG
The DNA here is from genome assembly GCF_013372585.1 of Myxococcus sp. AM010. Classification (NCBI taxonomy): domain Bacteria; kingdom Pseudomonadati; phylum Myxococcota; class Myxococcia; order Myxococcales; family Myxococcaceae; genus Myxococcus; species Myxococcus sp. AM010. The sequence goes on along the minus strand of NZ_JABXEO010000068.1, from coordinate 37,621 downwards.
CAAGGTGCATGACGACAAGCGCGTGGCGTACCTGCGCTCGCACCTGGAGGCGTCCCTGGAGGCCATCCGCCAGGGCGTGCCGCTTGCGGGCTACTTCGCCTGGTCGCTGATGGACAACTTCGAGTGGGCCTTCGGCTACCAGAAGCGCTTCGGCATGGTCTACGTGGACTACGACTCGCAGCGCCGCATCCCTAAGGACAGCGCGCACCTCTACAAGGCCCTGGTGGCGAAGAACGGGCTGGATGTGGAGCTCGCCGCGTGAACGCCCTCTTCCTCGTCACCAGCCTCGCGCTCACGCTGGGTCAGGTGCCGCCGCCCAGCGGACCGGAGACCGCCGTCCCCCCCACGCAGACACCGACGGTGGCCGGGCCCCAGCCCGCAGAGCCCTCCGCCACCGAGCCGGCCGCCGACAAGCCCGTGGCGCCCCAGACGCCCGCGCCGGACGCCCCGGTGGTGCGGGTGCCGCCCGTCACCGTCAACGCGGCGGCGCAGGCCGTCCGCGTCCACCAGGACGAGCGCGGCTTCAAGCTCCAGGTCAACGGCCGGGACTTCCCCATCCTCGGCATGAACTGGGGCTACACGCCCATTGGCGAGAACTACCGGTACTCGCTGTGGACGCAGCAGGAGGACTTCATCCGCGCGGTGCTGCACCGCGAGATGACGCTGCTGCGCGACATGGGCGTCAACGCCATCCGGCAGTTCGACGACATCCCGCCGCGGTGGGTGACGTACATCCACGAGAACTACGGCATCTACACCGTGGTGAACCCGCTCATGGGCCGCTACGGCACGAACGTGGACGGCGTCATGGTGCCGAACACGGACTACTCCAACCCGAACCACCGCCGCGCGCTGCTCACGGATTTGGCGCAGAAGGTGGAGAAGTACCGGGACGTGCCCGGCGTGCTGATATGGATGCTGGGCAATGAGAACAACTACGGCCTGCACTGGACCAGCTTCGAAATCGAGGCGCTGCCCGGCCAGGAGGACACCGCCCGCGCGGAGCACCTCTATTCGCTGATGGGCGAGGCGGTGCGGACCATCAAGCAGCGCGACACACTGCACCCCGTCTCCATCGCGAATGGCGACTTGCAGTACATCGACCTCATCGCGCGGCTGATGCCCGAACTGGACATCCTGGGCTCCAACGTCTACCGCGGCCCCTCCGCCCGGGACTTGTTCGACGAGGTGCTGCGCAAGCTGAACAAGCCCGTCATGTTCACCGAGTTCGGCGCGGACGCCTACGACGCCAAGGCCGGCCGCGAGGACCACCTGGCGCAGGCCGAATACCTGCGCAAGCAGTGGGAGGAAATCTACTCCCAGGCCTACGGACAGGGCCGCGCGCAGAACGCCCTGGGCGGCTTCGTGTTCCAGTGGGTGGACGGCTGGTGGAAGTACAACCAGGAGGCCAACCTCTCCATCCACGACACCACCGCGTCCTGGCCCAACGGCGGCTACGCGTCCGACTTCGTGGCTGGCCAGAACAACATGAACGAGGAGTGGTTCGGCATCTGCGCGCTGGGCCCCGAGGACGAGGCCGGCATCGCGCGCCTCCAGCCGCGCACCGCGTACTACGTCCTCCAGGCGGCCTTCCGCATGGACCCGTACGCCCCCACCACCAACCCCGACACCATCCGCGAACACTTCGCGTCCATCCGCCCCACGGAGCTGTCGCGCGGCTATGAGTCGTCCATCGCGCTGGCCCGGGCGGATGACCTCAGCGCGGTGCGCGTCTCCAACCTGCGCCTGATGATGGACAGCTCGCTGTCGCGCGGGAGCATCGCCACGGTGCGGCCCAACCAGGTGTCCGCGGACCACACGGAGTCCGTCTTCTTCGACCTGGCGCTCCAGCCGACCTCGGGCGTGTACGGACGCGCCTCGTTCAACGTCGTGGGCAACGTGGCGCAGAACCGCCTCAACAACATCTTCTATGAGAACCGCGGCACGCCCCCCGCGCCCGCGACGGCCAACGGCGGCGTGGGCCAGGCCCCCGTGCCCGGCGTGGGCAACCCGGCGGGACAGCAGCCGCTGGGGCTGGACCGGCTGGCGCTGTACCAGGCCGAGTTCAAGCTGGACCGCGCGGACTTCCAGTTGGAGGGCTTCTACCGCACCGCCCACTTCCACTGGGGCGAGGAAGGCGACTTCTTCGGCCTGTACCGCGAGGCGAACTACGGCCCCGCGCTGGACATCTACAAGGGCAACGCCCCCTTCGGCGTCGTCTTCACCGGGAAGAACCACCTGGAGGGCCTCAAGGTGGCGGTGGGCCCGGAGCTCTACTGGGGCGCCAACCCGTCCATCGTCGCCAAGTACCGGCGGAGCGTGGGGCCGGTGACGCTGACGCTGATGCACCAGGAGGACATCGCCCGGGGCGCCACCCAACTCACCGCCTCCGTCATCCGCGAGCGCGTGGCGCGCAGGTCGACGCTGTCCCTGGGCTGGACGAAGGGGCCCATGTCGCTGGAGGTGGGCGGCATCCTCGCGGCCCCGCAGCGCGTGGGCGAGGCGTTCACCTGGTCGCGCCCCACCGCCGGCCCTGGCTACCTCGACAGCGGCTACGAGGTGCTGCGGGACGAAATCCAGGTGCTCGACACCCTGGGCGCCAAGGCCCGCCTCACGTATGACCTGGGCGCGGTGCGCACGTTCCTCCAGGGCTCCTACCGAGGCCTGGTGGCGGACGGTGGTCCGGAGCAGGGCATCCTGCTGACGGGCTGGAGCCTGCGCGAGAGCGGCCGTGGCAACCACTTCGGCGGACAGGCCGGCGCGGTGGTGCAGGTCGGCAGCGCGTTCCAGGTGTCGCCCAACCTGCTGTACCAGAAGCCCCTCATCGGGCCGAACCCGCGCATCGAGGACGCATTCGACCCGGAGTCAGGGCGGTACTTCGCTGGCGTGCGTCCGCGCAACGTGCTGGTGGATGCCTTCACCGTCCTGGACAACCGCGAGACGCTGGGCGCCGAGCTGCTCCTCACCTTCGACCCCACGCCCGGCACCTGGTTCTGGCAGTGGGACCGCGACATGCGCGAGGACGCGCCCTTCGCCGCGGGGCTGGACCTGGTGTACCGGCGGCAGCCGACGTCGCGCGACGCGGGCATCGCCATCCTCGCGGACGGCAGCATGGTGGCCTTCGGCAACGCGCCGTCCGCCCGGGACGAATGGGAGGCCACGCTGCGAGTGGTGACCAACCCGATGCAGCGGCTGAAAATCTTCGGCGCCGCCTTCGCCGGCAGCAACCAGTCCTCTGGCGAGGACGACCGGCAGGTGCGGCGCTTCGGCGTGGATGCCTCCGTGTTGTGGGACACGCTGATGCTGACCACGCAGCTCCACTTCAACAACTGGGGCCCGTATGACTACCACCGCGTCTTCAACCTCACCTATCCCATCCAGCTCGGCGGAGACCTGTCCTACGGCCTCAAGCGTCCGGTGATGGGGACGGTGACGACGCGCTTCGGCCTGCGCGGCCTGGTGCGCATGCTGGACCAGTACTCGGAAGGGCTCAACGCGACGGCGCTCGACCAGGGGCTCGAGGGCCGCGAATTCGAGGTGGGCGCGTATGCCATCCTGTCTCTCTAACGGAGGACGTATGAAGACGTGGCTTCTGCTGGCCTGCGCCGGGGGCGTCACCGGCTGCTACGAGCCCGCCAGCTTCGTGTATGGCGAATCCCTGGACGGGCTCACGCTCCAGTTCCACAGCCCGGACGTCGGCATCTATCCAGACCAGTCCGTGCTGGAGGACCCGAACAATCCGTTCCGCGCCAGCACGCCCGGCGCGGAGACGAAGTGGGACATCGAATCCCGCGCCGGCAACGTGGCGGCGTTCTACTCGTGGGCCACGGTGCTGGCCCGCGAGCCGGGCGGCGAGGCCCAGTTCTACGTGGGCAACAACCTGCTCGCCATCTACCAGAACGGTGAGGCGCGTCAGGAGGACCTGCCGCAGGTGCGGCTCCAGGCCATCCGCGCATACCAGACGATGCTCGACTCCTTCCCGGACGCGGTGACGTACGACGCCACGGGCACCTACGCCTACGATTTGGCGACGCCCGCGTACAAGGGCATCGTGGAGATGGGCGGCGCGGTGCAAGGCGGCTGGGTGCTGATGAGCACGGCTGGCGGCGGAGACCGGGCGGTGCGGCCATGAGGCGCGCGGGCTTCGCGGCGCTCCTGCTCCTGGCGGGCTGCCGTCCCGACCCGGGCGTGCCGGACTACACGGACCAGGGCTACGACCGGCCCGACGCGGGCGGGGAGCCCAACGACGAGGCGCTCCCGGGCCCCTATCCCTATGTCGAGGGCCAGCGGCGCCTGGGCGTGGGCTTCTACGAAGGGGGCCGCTCCCAGGACATCCCGGTGGACAACACCACCGTGCACATCTACCTCTACGACGGCACCCTTTCCCTGGAGCCCGCCACCACGCGCATCGAGGGCCGCCAGTCCGACCTGGTGGTGCACGCGGGCAAGGCGTGGCTGGGCTTCGGCGTGCACTGGGACACGGCGCGCAACCTGGATGGCTGGACGACGCTGCACGTGAGCCTCAACTCGGCTGACCCGGGCTTCGCCGACGTGTCCATTGGTATGAACGACGACCAGAGCGTCCAGCTCCCCGCGGCACAGTACGGCTACACGAATGATGGGCAGTGGCACCACCTGGCCATTCCGCTGGCGGACTTCGTCGCGGGCGGATTGCAGCTCAACGCGGTGCGGGCGCCGTTCGTCTTCATCGCTGGCGCGGGCCCGGCCGCGGACACGCTCCTGCTGGACAACGTGTACTTCACCGCGGACTGAGCGCGTCCTGACGTGGAGCCCGGCCCGCTTCGGGGGGCCGGGCGCCACGGAGCTGTCATGGCGGGCTGGATGCCTTTACAGGCAACTGAGACGTGAAAGCCTGACTTTCGACAAATGAAGTGCCCTGCCGCTCTAGCCAGACAGTGGCGAGGAGAGATGACCCTCATTTGAGAAGCAATTCCGCGGACCCGGCCTGCCTGGGTTGCGGCATCCGCATGACTTCCCCAAACTCCTGAGCCAACGTCCCTCCCCCGGGACGTCCCTGTCATCATTCTCAGAAAAGGGAAGCTCATGCGATTGCGTCGCCTTGGATTGGCGTGTGTCTCGATGTGTACCGTCTTGACGGGCTGTGCCGATGGCGGGCCCGACATGCCCAATGACTTACAAGCGGACCCGGCTCCCGCGACGCCGAGCGGCCCCACGGGCGACGGGATTGTCACGGGGGAAATCCCTGGCGACGCCAAGGAGCCCGACGAGAGCGAAATCACCGGTCAGGACGCGGTATTCGTGATGAACACCGAACGCTTCTTCACCTCGGTGGGCGTCGCGGTCCGGGGCAAGGACATGTCGTCCAACCCCCCCGAGGTGCTGCTCCGGACCCACAGCGGCTTCACCCGCATCGCCGGTGCGCCGTACAACGGAGGTTACCGCTTCCTGAATGTTCCCCAAGGAGAGTACTACCTGAGGAGTGGAAGCGCCTACGTCCTCACCGACGAACGGCACGTGGAGATTGGCCGGAACTACCTGGGACGGCAGGACACCGCCTTCACCTCGACCTACCACACGCCGCTGTCCGTGAGCCTCACGAACCTCGCGCCCTGGCAACAGGCCGGTGGGCTCGCCTATGGCAGTCGGTTGCAGTTCGTCTCAGGCAGTGTGGACTTCGCAGGCGAGGCGTACTTCCGCAACACCATCCCCACCGGCACGACCGAGCTGGAGACGTCGGACACGGAGGCCAGCAACCTGACGAACTTCATCCCTGTCTTCGAGGCTGCCAAGGGCGACGGGATGTATGTGAATCAGCTCACGAACGTCTTTGGAAAGCCGCTGCCGACGACGGGCGCGCCGCTGGTCGCAAACAGCCTTGTCCGAAGCATGCATGTGCCGCCCTTTGATTTCACCGCGGATGGCTTCACCCCGCTCACCATCAGCGGCGAAATGCAGGAGGTGCCCCAATCGAACGTCTCCCTCGAGTGGCGCCTGGGCGCGTTCACACCCTACGCGTCGGACGTCCATCCCGCCGCCGTGCCGCGCACCCCGTCCTTCTACATCGACGTCTCCGCCCATGGCCCGGAGGAGGGCTGGATTGGCTACTCAGGAGAGGTCTTCAGCTTCCTGCTGCCCCAGGGCGCGTCGTTCACCCTCACGGACCGTCTGCCGTACGGCAACCCCTATCCGGCCCACTGGCGGCTGGTGGGCAGTGCCAGCTACTCGTTCCGCGCCATGGAAGCGCCGCCCGGCAGCGGCGGGCTGCTGCGCCCGCTGTCCGGCTTCATCTCAAGCACGGACTACGTGGAGAACCTGGTCGCGGCCCCCATCGCTCCCCGGCTGACGCCGCCGCGCGGGCTGGCCATCGACGGCATCCCGGCGTCCTCCCAGCGCGTGGTGGGCAACACCAGCCCCATCATCTCCTGGCAGCCCCCCGCGAACGGCGCGCCCACCGCCTACCGTGTGATGCTCCAGCGCTACTCCGAGGAGTACTACACTCTGATGGGTCAGAATCTCTTCTACCTGCCGGGCACTGCCACCGAGGTCCGGCTGCCTCCCGGAATCCTGGAGCCCGACACCGTCTACGCGGTGCGGGTGATGGCCATCGACAGCCCCAACGCCGAGGTGACGCGGAGGCCGTTCTCCACGCACGAGCTCCTGCCCATCTATTCTGCGGACACGACCAGCTCCTTCTTCAGCACGCCGTAGGCCCCAGCAACCCCCGTCCCTAGCGGCGCCTGCGCTGCTGGGGACGGGCGGGCTTCGCCGCCTTCGCCTCCGGAGGCAGCGCCTCCAGCCAGGCCCGCACCGCCTCGGCCTGCCGCGTCCGGCCCGAGGCCGTGAAGCGCTCACGCGCCTTCGCCGCTTCGGCCCGCGCCTCCGAGCCCTGCCCTTCCTTCCACAGCGCCCGCGCGAGCGCGAAGCCCGACTCTCCCAGCGAGTCCTCCTGCGCGCCCGTGAAGGCCACCGCCTTGCGCAGGGGCACCAGGGCCTCGCGCGTGCGCCCCAGCCCCAGCAGGGCCTGCCCCACGCCGTCGTAGGAGTACTGGAGGTCCTCGTCGTCGGGCCCCAGCTGGCCGCGCTTCACCGCCAGCGCCGCCTCGTAGACCTTCAGCGCCTCTTCATGGCGCCCCAGCGCGAGCAGGCTCATGCCCTCCTCGTCGAGCGCCTCCGCCAGCTTCAGGTGACTGTCGCCCAGCAGCTCACGGTGCAGCGCCACGGAGGCCCGGGCATGCTCCAGGGCCCGCGCGAACTCCCGCTGCTCACGCAGCGCCATGGACAGGCCCTGGTGACGCCGAGCCACGTCCAGGTGCCGCGGCCCCACCGCTTCCTCTGTCTGGCGCAGCGCCGCCTCCATCACCCGCGCGGCCTCCGCGAAGTCCCTCACCTCCAGCAGCACCCGCCCCAGCAAGAAGGTCACCCGCGCGCGCTTCGGATGGCCTGGCGCCAGCGCGTCCGCCAGCACGGTGTTGGCCTCCTCCAGCAACGCCCGGGCTTCGCGTGTCTGCCCACGCATCAACGCCAGGTTGGCGCCGTTCACCAACAAGTCGCCCCGCAGCACCGCGTCCCCGCCCAGCCGCTGGAGGGTCGCCTGGCCCAGCCGCGCCCATCGCGAGGCGTGCTCGAAGCGCTCGCGCTCCCCCTCCACGTAGAACAACTTGTTGAGGACGGAGACCTCCAGCCGGTCCGCCCGGCCCGCCGTCGCGTCATAGACGGCCTGCTCCAGCAGCCCCGCCCCCTTCTCCTTCTCTCCCAGCACGGCGTGGAGCCAGCCCTGGTGGAAGCGCAGCTCCGCCGTCAGCGGCGCGTACCGCGCGGCCAGCACCCGCGCCTCCACCGCGTTCGCCGCCGCCAGCGCCTGGGGATAACGGCTGGTGTCCACCAGCGCCTTCACCTCCGACAGCGCGCCTTCCAAGGACTCCAGCTCCGCGCGCAGCGCCGGGTCCGCGGGTCGGGGTTGCTGGCTCGCCAGGGCCTCCACGTCCGCGCAGTCCTCGGGCGAAGGCAGCGCGTATGCGGCGTCCAACGCCTTCTCCACGCCCGCCTGGTCCACCTGGGACAGGGCGCCCACCAGCGCGCGCAAATCCTTGTGCCGCCGCTCCAGACACACCACGCGCTGGGTGAACAGCGCCTCCGGCTGCGCCTCGTGCAGGCGCGTGGCCTCGCACGCGTCGGTGTGCTGCCGCGCCCAGCCGCTGGCATAGGCATCCAGCACCTGCCCCACCCGGCCCGCCATGTCCCCCGCCAGCGGGCTGCCCGTGGCGGCGAAGGCCGAGGACAACCGCTGCCTGGCCTCGGGCCCCCAACTGTCCGCCAGCAGCCCCTCCGCGCCCGCGCAGACGCTGGACTGGAACCAAAGGCCGCCGCCCACCGCGCCCACCAGCGCCGCCGTGGCCACGGCCAGGCCTCCCGCCTTGCGCGCCCGTGCGCGCTGCTGCGCTTGAGACAGCGCCTCCAGCAGCGCCCCCATGCTGTCGAAGCGCGCCTGGGGCTCCAGCGACAACCCGCGCATCACCGCGCGCCGCACCCAGGCGGGGACGCGGGCGTCGCTCGGCGGCTCGTGGATGGGCGAGGGCTCCCGCCCGGCCCGCTCCAACGGCGCCGTCACCTTCGCGGGCGCGGACCGCAGCGCCTTCGCGGCCCGGGAGAGCTCGTCGGGGTCGAAGGGGCGCTGGTTGTAGAGCGCCCGGTACAGCGCCGCGCAGAAGCTGAACTGGTCCGAGCGCGCGTCCAGGGGCTCGCCGCGGAACTGCTCGGGGGACATGAACGGCGGCGTGCCCAGGACGACGCCCGTCTCGGTGAGCGGGTCGTGCAGCGGACGCGACGTCTCCGAGGCGCCGCGCACGCGCGCCAGCGTGGGCTGCTCGTCCAGGGGCAGGTTGTCCACGGGACGCGCCAGACCGAAGTCGGTGACGCAGACGCGCCCGTCACGTCCCACCAGCACGTTGGCGGGCTTGAAGTCGCGGTGCACCAGCCCCGCCGCGTGCGCGGCCTCCAGCCCGCGCCCCGCTTGCAGGTACTTCTCCAGCACCTCGCGCCAGGAGCGGAGCTTCTCCCGCCGCCAGTCCGCCAGCGTGCCACCCGCCACCAGCTCCATCGTGAAGAAGACCTGCGCGTCCCAGGTGCCCACCTCGTAGATGGGGATGACGTTGGGATGGGAGACACGCGCCATGGCCTGCGCCTCGCGCAGCAGCCGGGCGCGCCCGCCCTCCTCGTCCGCGGAGCGGGCCTCCACGCTCAACAGCTTGAGCGCCACCTTCCGGTCCAGGTCCGGGTCATAGGCCGCGTACACCGCGCCCATGCCGCCCTGCCCCAGCAGCTTCAGCGGGATGAAGCGCCCCACCCGCTGGCCCAGCGGACCGCGCGCCAAGGCCTGCCCTCGCGCACCACCGCCCCCCGTGTGCGGCGCGCTCCGAGGCGCCGCGCTCGCTTCGTCCGCTGACACGACCTGCGTCGACAGCTCTGGCGAAGCGTCCGCCCCCGAACCCCGGTCATCGGTGTTGGCCATGCCGCAAGTGTACCGGGAAGCGAGCCTCCTTCCTGCGCGCATGAAGGATTCGCGCGCAACAAGACACACACGTCGCCGATAATCAGGACAGGCGAAGGAAGTCCGGGAGGGTCCGCCATGACCAAGCATGTCACCACCGTGTTCACCTCAGCGCGTCAGGCCTTGTCCAAGCCCATCCAGCCCTCGGTGTTGAAGGACGCCCAGGCCCCCGTGATTGCCCCGCTGGTTTGCGCGGTGAGCAGTCCGGCGCCAGCGCCCTCCCGTCCGGAGCGAGACACCTTCCAGGACACGAAGCCCGCGCCCAAGGGCGTGCCGCGGCTGTCGGTGCCGGACGCCACGGGGACCAGTGAGCTGCCCTACCTGCGGGACCTGGCGCCGGAGAACGAAGCGGCGCAGGCCCAGGCAGACAAGGGCTGGGCGCCCACCGCGTCGGTCATCGCGCAGGACTCGGACACGGGCTGCGGCGAGGCGACGCTGGCCTTCCTGAGCCGGGCGAGCCGCAGCGTGACGAAGGGCAGCCTGTGCGCGAAGCAGGAGCGGGAGACGGTCCGCGAGCGCGCGTCGCAGGTCAGCGGCGCCCGCTCTGTCCACGCCCAGGTGGACGTCAACCTGGATGATGGCGCCACGCCCACGGAGGTGGCGACCGCGCTGGGGGGCCTGGGCATCGAAGTCACGGACGGCTTCGCCGACTTCGACGCGGCGGCGACGAGCAAGGTGCTGAAGGCCGGTCAGTTCGGCCTGGCGCTCGTGGACTCCAATGCCATCCTCAATGGCGCGCTCGCGCCCGAGCAGCGGCGCGACGGGCCGGGCCAGCTCCACTGGGTCACCATCGACGGCGTCAACAGCAACGGGACGGCCGACACGTCAGACGACTTGTTCCGCGTGAAGGACCCCGTCAACGGCGAGTACTGGGTGTCCGCCAGGGATTTGGAGCGCGCCGTCCAGGCGGGCAAGGAGCACCACGGCAGCGGCGGCATCTTCGCGCTGGAGAACCGCACGGACGTGGGCGGACAGCAGGAGCGTGACGCCCTGGCCCACCTCAACCGCGAGCGCACGGCGTCCTTCGCGGACAAGAATGGCGTGGGCAGCAAGCGCCTCAGCCTGGGCGAGTCGAGCTGAGGCGCGCGCCCGTGTCTCAGTAGGTGTAGTAGACAGCCGGCGTGGTGCTGGTGAAGAAGTTGTAATACGTGGCCACGTAGTTGGGGCGGCTGCCCACCTCACCCGGCAGCGGGCCGCCCTTCGTCCCGTAGGCCACCAGCGTCGCGCCGCCGTCCGTCTGGTCCAGGTTGCAGCTGTACACGCTGGCCGTGCCGTACATGACGGTGATGTCCGTGCTGCGGGCCGAGCCGAGCGTCGCCGGGTCCAGGTGGTCCACCTGGCAGCGCGTGTGCGAGCTGCCGCTGGGCGTGGGCTTGTACGAGAACGCCGTGGCCACGCCGTAGCTGTTGGCCAGGAGCGCGAGGTACGGGGTGCTGTAGGACGTCCCCAGCGTCACGCTGCCCGCGCCGTGGGCGCACGTACCGGACGCCGCGCGCGTCACGACGATGTCCCAGCGCGGCGGCATGGCCCCGGAGACCGCCACGGAGGTGATGGTGTACGTGCAGCCCTGCGTGGTGCCCGTGGTCAGCGCGGCCTCCCGCTGCGCGAGCGCCTCCTTCTCCGGGGACTCCTCGGCGGCACCACAGGCGGCCAGCGACACGGCGGCACAAAACCAGACGGCGGACTTGAAGCGTTGCATGCGGGAACTCCGTTGCGGAGAGGATGGGGACAGGTCCCCACCTCCCCAAAACCTGACAGAGTCCCTGTCCAGCATTCAACTGGAGCAAACCATGTCACAACCGCCTTGCAATTTGACAGCATCAACCCCTGACGCAGCCAGGACCCTGGGTCGTTCGCCACCGAGCGCGTGATGACTCAGTAAGCGTAGAAGACAGGCGCCGTGGTGGTGGTGAAGAAGTCGTAGTAGGTGGCGACGTAGTTGTTGCCGCTGCCCGTCTCACCGTAGATGCGGCCGCCCTTCGTCCCGTAGACGACCAGCGTCGCGCCGCCGTCCGTCTGGTCCAGGTTGCAGCTGTAGATGTTGCCTGAACCCAGGAACACCGCGATGCCCGAGCTGCGCACCACCGCCAGGGTCTCCGGGTCAATCTGCCGCACGTTGCAGGAGGTGGGCGAGCTGCCGCTGGGCGAGTACTTGCCGGTGTACGTCACGGCCAGGCCGTAGCTGTTCGCCAGGAGCGCGCGGGCGGGGAAGGCGTAGGAGCCCGAGTCCAACGTCACGCTCGCCTCCGGCCAGGGGCAGGTGCTGGAGGCCGCGCGCGTCACCGACACGCTGTACTTCGGCGGCACGGTGCCGGGAACCGTCGCGGCGGTGATGGAGTACGTACAGCCCTGCGTGGTGCCCGTGGTCAGCGCGGCCTCCTGCTGGGCCAGCCCGGTCTGCTCCGGAGACTCGTCGGCGGCGCTACAGGCGGCGAATGACGCAGCGGCACAAAACCAGACAGCGGACTTGATGAAGCGCATGCGGGGGCTCCCTTGCTGAAAGAGGGATGGGGATTCAACCCCATCCCTCCAAAACCCGACAGACATTCTGTCTGTCATTCAACGGGAGCAAACCGCGACGCAGCCGCATTGCAATTTGGCGGCGCTATTCCTTCTCCATGTCCCTATCCCAGAGCTGGACGCGGGTGTCGTCGTCCGTCAGGCGCCGGGTGAGCTCGGCGGCGATGGCGACGGAGCGGTGCTTGCCACCGGTGCAGCCCAGGGCCACCGTGAGGTACGCCTTCCCCTCCTTCTGGTAGCGGGGGAAGAGGAAGCGGCAGAGGTCCACGACCTTCTCGAGGAAATGCTGCGTCTCCTCGCGCTCCAGCACGTAGGCCGCCACCTTCGGCACCTTGCCCGTGAGCCCCTTCAGCTCCGGGACGAAGTACGGGTTGGGCAGGAAGCGCACGTCCAGCACCAGGTCCGCCTGGGGCGGCACGCCGTAGCGGTAGCCGAACGACATGATGGACAGGCTGGGGCCCGCGGCGGGCTCCGGGCTGAAGCGCGCCTGCACCATGCGCTTCAAGTCATGCACGTTGAGCGTGGACGAGTCGATGACCTGGTCGGCCAGCTCGCGCAAGTCACGCAGCGCCTGGCGCTCCGCCTTGATGCCCTCGGCGACGGTGCCGTTGGGCGCCAGCGGGTGGCGGCGGCGCGTCTCGCTGAAGCGGCGGATGAGGCTGTCGTCGCTGGAGTCCAGGAAGAGGACCTCCACCTGGTGCCCGGCGCGGCGGACCTCGGCGAGGATGCGGGGCGCGTCCTTGAGGAAGACGCCTTCACGGACGTCCACCACCAGCGCCATGCGCTCGAAGTGGCCGCCTCCCGCCAGCTCCGTGAGCTTGGGCAAGAGCAGCACCGGCAGGTTGTCGATGCAGAAGAAGCCCGAATCCTCCAGCGCGCGGATGGCGGTGGACTTACCGGAGCCGGACATGCCGGTGATGATGACGATTTGTTTCGCGGGGGCGGTCACTCGACCTCTTCTCCCAGGGTGCGGCGCATCGCCCCTTCGGCGATGGCCCGATTGAGCCGCTCGGCGAACTCTCTCGCCGAGTGGTGGCCCTGTAGCTTTAGCAACTGATTGCGCGCCGCGACCTCGATGATGGTCGCCATGTTGCGGCCCGGACGAACGGGCACCACCGACAGGGGGATGTCCACCCCCACAATCTGCAGATGCCGGTCCTCCACGCCCAGCCGGTCATACTCCTGGTGGGGGTCCCACTCCTGGAGCTCGATGACCAGCTCGATTTTCTTCTGTTCGCGGACCGCGGCGACGCCGAACAGGTCCTTGATGTTGATGATGCCCAGGCCGCGAATCTCCATGTGGTGCTTGATGACCGGGTTGCCAGCGCCGTAGACGGCCCCCTTGCGGCGGGTGACGTCCACGATGTCGTCCGCCACCAGGCGGTGGGCCCGCATCACCAGGTCCAGGGCGATCTCGCTCTTGCCGATGCCGCTCTTGCCCAGCAGCAAGATGCCCACGCCGAACACGTCCATCAACACCCCGTGCAGGCTGCTGGACTCGGTGAGGGCCTCCTCCAGGAAGGTCTGCACCCGCATGATGAAGTCGCTGGAGAGCAGCGGCGTCTTCATCAGCGCCAGCCCCGCGCCTTCACACGCGGAGACGAGCGCCTGGGGGATGTCCAGGTCCTTGGTCACCACCACACACGCCAGCTCCTCCTCGCCGAAGAGCTTCGCCAGCGACTCGCGCTGCTGCTCTTCCGGCAGCGTGGCCAGGTACGAAATCTCCGTGTTGCCGAACACCTGGACGCGGTGCGGGTGGAGGTGCTCGGTGAAGCCCGCGAGCGCCAGCCCCGGCTTCTGGATGCGCGAGGACACCACGGTGCGCGACAGCCCACCGCCGCCAGCGACGAGCATCAGCCGCATGTCGTAGTCGCGGTCCTCGAGGAGCTGGGAGATGCGGATGGATTTCATCGTCAGGGCGTGGATATCACCGGTGGGGCCCTTTGAGGGGGACAGACAGCCGTCGTTGGGCCCTCAACGAGCGGCATCCCAGGCAGGAGCCGGGGCCTGGCCGCCCCACCGGGAGGCCCCATGCGGCTTCCGGCAGGCAACGGAAGGCCACGGAGACCATTCCGTGGGGCTCCGGCCGCTGGTAAGCCGGAAATCATGTCCGACTGTCTCTTCTGCAAGATTCGCGACGGGCTCATCCCCGCCAAGGTGGTCTACCGCGACGACGTGTGCGTGGCCTTCGAGGACATCAATCCCCAGGCCCCCACCCACGTGCTCTTCATCCCCCACAAGCACATCCCCACCGTGAATGACATCACGGCGGAGGACCGCGTCCTGGTGGGCCACCTCTTCACCGCGGCCGCCAAGGTGGCCCAGGAGCGCGGGCACGCGGACGCGAGCAACGGCTACCGGGTGGTGATGAACACCCACGCGCACGCCGGCCAGACGGTCTTCCACATCCACCTGCACCTGCTGGCGGGCCGCCCGCTCGGCTGGCCGCCGGGCTAGCGCCGCGGGTCCCCCCGAGCCCCGGGGCCGGTGCTAGCGTCGGGCACCGAGATGCCCTTCTCATCGGAATCGTCTCCGGGGAACCGGCGGGCCTACACGCTGCTGTCGCTGCTGCTCGCGGGCGTGGCGGGCCTGGTGAATGCCACGGGCTTCGTGGCGCTGGGCCCGCACACGTCGCATATGTCCGGAAACATGGCCATGCTGGGAGAGTCCCTGGCCTCGGGCCACGCGGCCCTGGCCTGGCTGGCCGCGCAGCTCCTGCTGTTCTTCCTGTTGGGCGCCATTTCCGCGTCGGTGTTGCTGGAGACCTCGCGCCAGCGCCCCCGGGGCCGCCACGCCTCCGCGCTGCTGCTGGAGGCGCTGACGCTTGGCGGCATCGGCACCTGGCTGTCGTACCACCCCGGCACGCGCGAGCCGACGCTCATGTGGGGTCTGGCCTATGCCATGGGGCTCCAGAACGCGCTCGTCACGCGCGTCTCTGGCGCCGTGGTGCGCACCACGCACATCACCGGCATCATCACCGACATCGGCATCCAGTTGGTGCGGCTGGGTTCCTGGCTGCGCGAGGGGACGCGGGGCCAGGGCCTCCCGGGCCTGCGACGCAGGTTGTGGGCGCTGCCCACCGCCGTCGAGTTCGAGCGGACCCGGCTGCACCTGGGGCTCGGCGCCGCCTTCCTGGGCGGCTGCGCGCTGGGGCCCCTGCTCTTCGGCCGGCTCGGCGCGGCCACCCTGGCGATTCCGTGCACGGTGCTGGTGATGCTGGTGGCGCTCGACCTGAGCGCCGTCTCCACCTCCGGCCCCCAGGCGACGCCCCGCGCCTGAGTCACTCCGTCCCGGGCTGGGCGGACGCGGGCCCGGGCGGACCGGAGGAGGCCTCCACGTCCCTGACGCTCGCCGAGGGCCTGCCGCGGCGGAGCACGTGCAGCACGCTGCTCTTCTCGTCCGTCCAGGTGAAGTCGGGGTCCTCCCGCAGGCCCAGCCGGCGCACGCGCGCGGAGGCCCGGGTGAAGGAAGGCCCCCAGGAGAACTCGCGGTCCGGGCTCAGCACCATCCAGTTGCTGCGCAGCGCGTCCCCCTGCGTCTCGTTGACCACCAGCGCCGCGTGCAGCCCCAGCGCCCGCGCGTGGGCCAGCGTCAGCGGCACCAGGTCCAGGTGGACGTTGCTGATGTGCAGCGCCAGCACGCCATGGGGCGCCAGGTGCGCGCGGTAGAGCGCCACCGCCTCCTGGGTGAGCAGGTGCACCGGCACCGCGTCCGAGGAGAAGGTGTCCAACGCGAGCACGTCGAAGCCCTGCGCGCCGCCCGCCTCCAGCTCCTGCTCCAGGGAGATGCGCGCGTCCCCCTCCACCAGCTCCACCTTCGCCGGCGTGTCTCCCAGGTAGGAGAAGTAGCCGCCCTCGCCTCGCGCCAGCGCGATGACCGCGGGGTCGATTTCGTAGAAGCGCCCGGTGTCCTCCGCTTCGAGCAACGCCGCGCTGGTGCCCACGCCCAGCCCCAGCACACCCACGCGCAGCCCCGCGGGCAGCCCCACGGCTTCGCGCAGCCGGCGCTGCTCGGCGATGGCCAGCCCCAGGCCCGCCTCCGGCGTGTAATACGTCGTGGGCACGCCCCTGCGCTCGGGCGTCACGTACTGGAGCCCGTGGGTGATGGCGCCATGCAGCAGCGTGAAGCGGTGGTCCTCCGGCGAGCCCACGCCCTGCTCCATCACCCGCACCACGCCGAAGAAGTTGCGCGAGGCGAAGCGCGCGCGGCCCTGCTCGCTGGCCATGGTGTACGTCAGGTGCCCGGCCACCAGGAGCAGCATGGCGCCGCGAAGGACGCGCTGCAGCCGCTGCGTCCGCGTCGCTTCGCCCGCCTGCTTCGCCACGCCCACCAGCGCCACGACGCAGCACGCGCCCAGCGACAGGGGGTACTCCCAATAGGCGCTGAAGACGGCGGGGGCCAGCACGCTGATGAGCAGCCCGCCCAGCACGCCGCCCGCGGACACCCACAGGTAGAAGGCGCTGAGGTGGCGCGGCGGAGGACGCAGCCGGTACAGCTCGCCGTGGCACACCATGGCGCCCGCGAAGAGGGCCACGGAGTACGCGGCCAACTGGAGCGCGAGCGACGACTGTGGCCCCTGCGTCTGCGCGTGCGCCACGCCCGCGCCCGAGGCGATGAGCAGCACCGCGTAGACGGTCCGCGAGTAGAAGGACTCGCGGGAGAAGGCGAGGATGAAGGTCAGCAGGTAGACGGCCAGGGGCAGCACCCAGAGGAAGGGGCCGGCCGCCACGTCCTGGGAGAGCTGGTTCGTCGTCGCCAGCAGCAGCACCGACGCGCAGGTGCTCAGCCCCAGCCACGTCATCGTGGCGCGCACGGTGGGACGGGCCACCTCGGCGCCGACCTCCGCCGTGGGAGCATCCGTCAGCGGCGTGGCCGTCACGGGCGCGGCCGTGGCGACAGTCGCCGTGTCCGGCTGCTTCATCACGTCCCATGCGCACACCGCGCAGGCCACGGCGAAGAAGGCGAAGCCCACGCCCCAGCTCCACGCCTGGGCGCCGCGCCCGACCCACGGCTCCACCAGGAAGGGATAGCCGAGCAGCGCTAGCAGCGAGCCCGCGTTGGACAGCGCGTACAGCGGATAGGGCGAGCGGCCCGGCCGCGCGCGGGCGAACCACGACTGGAGCAGCGGGCCCGTGGTGCTCAGCACGAAGAAAGGCAGGCCGATGGTGACCGCCAGCATCGCCAACAGCCGGGGCACGGCCAGCGCGGTGCCCTCCGGACGCCATTCAGGCCCGGGCGCCACCGGAGAGCCGGCCAACAACGCGCGAGCGCCCAGCAGCAGCACCGCCACCGTCAGGAGTCCCAGGTGAACGCGGGCCTGCGTGCGAGGCGCCAGCCGCGAGGCGAGTCCGTGCGCGTACGCGTAGCCCCCCAGCAACACCGCCTGGAAGAACAACATGCACGCCGTCCACACGCCGGGCGTTCCGCCGTACCACGGCAAGGAATAGCGCCCCACCAGGGGTTGCACGCCGAACAGGAGGAACGCGCTGGCGAAGATGGCGATGGCGTAGCGGGACATGTTGTCGGTCCAGGAAGAAGGTTCAGCGCGAGGGTGCTCGGGGCGCGAAGAGCCGGGCGCCGGACGGAGCCAGCGCGGTCTCCATGGGCACCCCGTAGAGCGCTTCCAGGGAGGCACGCTCCAGCACCTCGCTCGCCGTCCCCCGCGCGAGCACCTGGCCGTCCCGGAGGAGCAGCACATGGGTGGCGAAGGCGGCGGTGAGGTTCACATCGTGCAGCACCGCCACCGCGCCCAGCCCCGCGTCCACGCGCGCGCGCACGCGGTCGAGCGAACCCACTTGATGGGCCACGTCCAGGAAGGCGGTGGGCTCATCCAGCAGCAACAGCTCCGGCTGCTGCACCAGTCCTCGCGCCAGCATCAACATCCGGCGCTCGCCGCCAGAGAGCGCCTCCGATGGCCGCTCGGCCAGGTGCGCGATGCCGAGCTCCGTCATCACCTCCCGCGCGAGCGCCACGTCGCTCGCGGACGGCAGGCCCCAGAGGCCCAGGTGCGGGCTGCGGCCCATCAACACCAGCTCCAGGCCGCTGAAGCCCTCCGCGGATTCGAACGTCTGCGGCACCCACGCCACCTTGCGGGCGAGCGCTCGGGGCTCCCAGGCGGCGCGCTCCCGGCCCAGCAGGCGGACCTCTCCGCGCGTCCAGGGCCCCATGCCCAGCACCGCGCGCAGCAGCGTGCTCTTGCCCGTCCCGTTGGGGCCGAGCACCGCCCACAGTTCACCGGGCCGGACCTCGCACGCCACCCCTCGAAGGATGGGACGAGGACCGTAGCCCGCGACCAGCGCCCGGGTGACGAGCAGGGGCTCCACGGGACTAATACAGCTCCCGCTGCTTCTGCAGCAGATAGCGCTTCATCGCCCGGACCTTGCGCAGCGCTTCCGGGTTGTTGCTGCTGCCCGCGGCCTCCACCTCGCTCTTCACCTCGGCGTACCGCGTACACCAGAGGCCGAGCACCACGCACGAGTGCTCCGCGTTGAGCTGGTTGAAGAGCGCGTTCGTGTCGCGCCACTCCTTCTCCAGCGTGGTGAGCGGACGGGCGCGGGCGGAGCGAGTCTTGCGGACCGACGGCGCGCGCTTCGCGGGAGCCACGGTGTTCGGCTGCGCGTCCAGCGGCGCGAGGAAGGAGTCGTCGAGCCCGCCTTCCGTGGCACCGGCGGGCGGCGCGGCGTTGGGCGCGGGAGTTCCAGGCGTGGCCCCGGTTGGCGCGGGCGCCCCAGGAGTCGAAGGCCCCGCCTGCGCCGCGTTGCCCTCGGGGGGCTGGCCGGCCTCGTTGGCGGCCTTGCCCGCCTGCGCTTCGCCGGGAGCGGAGGGCCGCAGGGGCTGCGCGGGCGGGGGCCCTTCGGGCTGCTCCGGCATGAACTGGCTCAGCAGCTGGGCGCGAAGCGCCGGGGGCCCCAGGAAGAAGGCGCCGGCCACGGCCAGGCTGATGAGCAGCAACACCAGCACGAACACGAGGGGGCCCTTACGGCGGCGCTCGGGGCGCTCGGGCATCGCCGTGCGGCGGGTGTCCTCTTTCGCGATGCGCTCGGCCGAGCGCGTCTCCGGGCGGACGGGCATCGTCGTGCGCCGCGTCTCCTCGTTGGGCGTGAGGGAGACGCGGACATCGTCGTCGCTCTCGTCGTCTTCTTCGTCCGTCACGACGGGGGTAGGCGCGGGGGGACGCACGGCGGAGACGGAGCCTGTCCTGCGCGCGGGGCTGACCGGCGCCATCCCCGGGGAAGACGACCGGGTACGCCGTGATTTGGGTCGGGAGACGCCGGACCGCTCCTCGTCCTCGGCGCCTTCCACGTCGTTGAAGAGGCCCGCGTCCAGCACCACGCGCGGCTGCGTGTCGTCATGGCGGGTGACGCGAGGGTCCGTGTCGGCGTGATGCGCGACGCGGGGCTGGGTGTCGTCGTGACGCTCGGTTCGCGTCGGACGGTGGATGCGCGGATGCGTGTCGGCGTCAGCGATGCGCGCCGCGGAGTCCTCGTGCCCCACCTCCTCGGGGGAGAGCACGGGCAGCTCCGACGAGGCGTCCGCCTGGGCCTGCGCGTCGGCCGAAGAAAGGCCGGCTTCCTCCTCGGACACGCCCGCGTCGGACGCGTGCGCGGCCGCGGCGTCGTCCTCGGGGGAGAGGGCCTGCCCGCCATGAGCGGGCGTGGCGTCCACGACAGGCTCGTCCACCGCGGGCTCGGAGCGGGAAGCCAGCGCTCCCGGCGCAGGTGCGGCGGGGATGGCTCGCGAGGGCGTTGCCCCCTTCGGAGGTTGAGGCGCCCCCAGCGAGGACATGCCCAGCGAGGGTGAATCACCGAGCTGCCCGTCCACCGCGGGCATCTCCGTGCGCGATGCCATCCCGTCCTCCGAGGACATGTCCACGGAAGAGACCGGACCCGAAGCCGCCTCGTCCTGCGCATCCAACGCAGGCACTTCCACGGAGGAAATGGCGCGAGACGGTGTCGAGCCCGGCGGAGGCGGCTGGACGGCCTCCATCACCACCGAAGCCGTTCGAGGCATCGGGCCAGAAGGATGCGACTCGCTGAATGCCGCCTCGTCCTCCCGCGACGACAGCGCCTCGACCGGGGGCGCGCTCCCGGACGCGTCCTCTCGCGCCGAAGCGGCGTCCTCGTCTTCGGACAGCGCGAGGTCATCATCCGCGTATCCGTCAGCCCCTTCCGAGACCTCAACGGCGGGCATCGACGCCTGCGCCGAAGTGCGCGGCAACGGCGCGGGAGCGGGCACGTTGACCGCGGGCATCACCACCACGCCGGTGCGCTGCAGCGCCGCTCCGGGCACGTGCGGCTCGGCCCCTGGCGGCGGCGGACGCGGCGCCCCACGCGGCGGCACCGCGGGCGTGGACGCCCCCAGCGAGGCAATCACGCTCGGGCTCGCCTCGGACGCCCTGCCCCGAAGCGACTCGGCCTTCGCGTCCGTCGACTCCACCTGGACGGACGCGGCCGCGGAAGAAGACAGCCCGCCCAGGCTCGGCATCGCCAGCTCGGTCGGCCGCAGGTGCGACGGAAGCAGCGCACGCGCGGCGGCCACGCCAGGCGGCACCGCCTCGGGCGGCATCGACGTCATCTGGACCTCGCGCGTCATCGCTGGCGCGCGAGGCATCGGAGCAGCCGAAGGACTCACCCCGCCGCCGCGAACGAAGGCCTCGGGCCCCACCTCCACCGAGGGCGCCGAGTCCTGGCGCACGCTCCGCGCCCGAGCCGCCTCCTCCAGCGCCTCGATGGGGAACGCGGGGCGGGTGGCCTCGTCAATCGGGACGCCCGGGCGCGTCTCACCGTCCGTCACCGGACCACCGCCCTCGCGGCTGCGGGGCGTGGGGAAGAACGACAGCGGCTCCACCGGGCCATCCAGGCGGATGGTCTTCGCCGGCAGCATCGCGTGCGTCAGCTTCGGCGCCAGCGGGTCCTCCGACAACGAGGCCTGCGCGCGGACCTCTTCCGTGGACAGGCGCGGCACGTCCTTGAGGCTCGCCAGGAGGCGCCGCTCGGACTGGAAGTCCGCCGCGAACAGCTCGCGCATGAAGCGGCTGACGCTCTCCGGGCCCGCGCTCGAATCAATCTCCATCAGGCAGGCGTGGAGTCGCCCGCGGAACTCCTCCGCCGTCTGGAAGCGCTGCGACGGGTCCACCGCCAGCGCCTTGGCCACCAGCGCCGTCACCGCGGGCGGCGTGAGCGGCTCCACCTGGTCCAGCGGCGCGATTCGCGGGTTCGCCACCAGGGACATGAGCTCACCCGGGTGGACCCCGTCGAACGGGTTCTTCCCGCAGATGAGCTCGTAGAGGCAAAGCCCCACCGCGTACAGGTCGCTGCGGCGGTCCACCGGCTGGTGCCGCGCCTGCTCCGGCGACATGTAGAGGAACTTGCCCAGGATGATGCTGGGGTTCGTCTTCGCCGCCGACAACCGGCTCTTGGCGAGCCCGAAGTCGATGACCTTCACCTCCCCTTCGTAGGAGATGAGGATGTTCTGCGGCGAGATGTCCCGGTGGACGAGCCGCAGGTCCTCCCCGTCGTCGTCCGTCTTGCGGTGCGCATAGGCCAGCGCGTCCAGCACCCGGCCCATGGTGTAGAGGATGAACGTGACGGGCAGCGGCATCTGCCTGTCTCTGACGCGCGCGGCCACCTTGCGCAGGTCCTTGCCGTCCACGTGCTCGAGCGCCATGTAGGCCTCGTCCTCGTGGAGGCCCATGTCCAGCACCTGGGCGATGGAGCCGTGGCTCAGGCGGACCAGGGTGCGGGCCTCGCCCACGAAGCGCTCGACGAAGTCCGTGTCCGCGGCCAGCTGCGGGAGGATTTTCTTGATGACGCAGAGCTTCTCGAACCCCTGCGCCCCCTCCAACCGCGCGAGGTAGATCTCTCCCATGCCCCCCGTCGCCAGATGGGACAGGAGCGTGTACCGGCCAAACGGCTGGGGCCGGAAAGGTCTCAACCGGGCGGGTTGGGTTGACGAGTTCATGCGGTGCGGGGGTTCACCACGACGGGGTCCACATTGAACCCTGTCCCGGTACGTCGCAGCAACCCGTCAACCGGACGCGCCCCCCTCAGCGGAAGCCGGGATTGGTCAACTGGCCTACATCCTCTTCCAGCACCTCGAAGGCCGCTACCTTGTCCTTCGGGGGACGGATGAGGCGCTCGCCCAGCGGCTGGACGTCGAAGCGGGCCCCCACCGTGGCCAGGACCTTGCCGGTGATGAGCACCTGGCCCGGGCTGGCGGTGCCGGCGAGCCACCCCGCCACCCCGACGCCGTCCCCCACCACGGTGTAGTCCGGACGCACCTCGGTGCCGATCAGCCCCACCAGGGCCCGGGTGCTGTGCAGGGCGATTCGCAGCTCGCAGCGCTCGTCCAGGGGCCGGCGCGCCATGGAGCGCTCCCACTCGGAGCGCAGCGCCAGGGCGGCCCGGACGGCCCGGACCGAGTCCTCGCCCTTCACGTAGGGGACGCCAAAGAGGGCGCGCAGGGACTCGCCCCGGAAGCCCTCCACGGTGGCCTCGAAGCTGAAGACGATGCCGCTCATCCGCGCGTGGAAGTCGTTGAGCATCTGCGTGGCGCGCGCGGCGCCAATGCGCATGCACAACACGGAGAAGCCCACGAGCTCCGCGTGCAGGATGGTGAGGTTGCGCTCCTCCAGGCCGGGCAGCTTGCCACCCTGCTTCTGGGCCTCGGCGGCGCGGCGCTCGGCGACGTCCGGCGGATGGAAGCGCTCCAGGTTGCGCCGCAGCCTGTCCGCCGCGGGGCTGTCCTCGCGCGGGGAGAACTTCTGCACGCCGGTGGCCACCAGATGCGCCACCGCGGTGCAGGTATCCAGCATCGACTCCACGCTGGCGTCGCCCTTGGCGGACAGGTTGACGTAGAGCACGCCCGCGTAGGGCGGCTCGGCGCCGATGGGGATGCACAGCACGCGGTCCACGCCGTAGAGGATGACGCTCTCCCGGCCCGCGAAGCGGCGGTCATCGCGCACGTCGCCCACGGCGAGCGCGCGGCCCTGGCGCAGGGCCTCCTCGACGATGGCATCCGAGACGGGCACCTCGCCCTGGGCCAGCCGGCCGCGGTGGCGCACGGCGGCGGGCACCATGGCGCCCGTGGCGTGCTTGAGCAGCACCACCGCCGTGGTCGCGTCCGTGACCTCCAGCAGCCGGTCCATGGTGGTGTCCAGGAACGACGACAGCGTGGTGGCCGACGAGAGCGCCTCCGCGGTGCGGAACAACAGCACCAGCGTCTCCTGCCCCACGCGCGGGCTCGCGGCGGGCAGCGGCGCGGACGCGGAGAAGCTGTCGTCGAAGGAGACCGGGCCCACGTTGTCCAGGAGCCGCAGCACGTCCGCGTCGCGCACGTTCTTCGCCAGCAGGACGGAGGGGCCCACGTCCTGGCCGTGGCCAAAGCGCACGACGCCGCCCGCGCCCAGGTCCACCATCTCCGTGGCCGCGTTCTCCACGGTGTTGGGCTGGCGCACGGCGAGGACATTCTCCCCCAGCGCCACCGAGTCTCCGGCGACGAGCTGCCGAGAGCCCTGCAAGGGCGCGCCGTTGATGCGGCTGCCGTTGCGACTGCCCAGGTCTTCGATTCGCAGCACGTCGCCGTCGACGTACAGCCGCGCATGCCGGCGTGACACGAGGTCGCCGCCCAGGACGATATCGTTCTCGTCCGCACGGCCGAGGCTCGTCACGCCCTCAGGCAGATCGTACGACGTGTCGAAGTAGCCGGGCCCATTGATGATGATCTGCCACATCGAGGGCGCGACCTTACACGACTCTCCCGTCTGTTGAGAGAAGGAGACACTGACTCAGTGCGGGTATTCCGCAACCCGGCGCCAGGGCGTGGCGCCCCGCACCGCGTCATTTCACCTGCGGTGCGGCTGCTTCGAGCGGCTGCTCAGCGGGGCCGGTGGATGAAGAGGGAGGCGCCCTGCCTCACCACGGGGAAGGCCGCGAGCGGCCGGGACGCCGGGCCATTCAGCACCTGCCCCTCCTGGCTGAAGCGGGAGCCATGGCAGGGGCACTCCATGACGCCGTCGGCCGGCACCCAGTCCACGGCGCAATCACCGTGCGTGCAGATGCGCCAGAGCGCCGCGTAACAGCCAGGTGACGTGTGGACCACCACCACGTCCAGCAGCGCCTGGGGAACGCGGACCTCCGCGGCGCCGCCGGGGACCTCCAGCGAGGGGTGAGCCACCAAGGAAACCTCCACCCAGTCCTCTCCGGGCGGGCCCGAGGGCGCCCGCGGCGCACAGGACGGGCCCGGCCCTCCCGAATCGGGAGGGTCGAGCACCACGGCTTCCCGCCACCCGTCACCGCACCCCGCCCCGAGCGCCGCCAGGGCACAGGTGCCCTTGAGCAGCGTGCCGAGCGCGGCGCGGCGATCCACCTCCCCCGTCATGGACAGGGGACATGGCCGTGGCGGGAGCCGCTTCACGGGGTGCCGCTCCGAAGCGACTCACCGTTCACCACCGCGACGGCGTCCAGGTCGAAGCCCCCGGAGGTGCCGCCGTAGCGGTTGTTGCCCGCGTCGACGATGCGCACGTACCGCGCGCGCTCCAGGCCCACCGTCGCCAGGTCGAACCCGTCCCCCCCCGCCACGGCGGGGTCCGTGGCGCTGACGCCGTTGGCCGGATTGGCCTGGACGGTGGCGACGCCCGCGCACCCTGGGTAGCCGCCCGCGGCGTCCGTGGTGGCGCACGGGAAGTCGTACCAGGTGACGCCGTCGTCGCTGACGGAGACGATGCCCCGCTCGGAGTACGTGGCCAGTCCGCCCGCGACGAGGAAGGTGTTCTCGAACACGAGCAGGTCCACGCCCGGCCCATCCACCACCGCGAGGTCGGTGAAGCGCAGGACGATGGTGCCGCCCCGCCCCAGCGAGAGCACGTCCAGAGAGCCATTGTCCGGCCCCAGCCCCGAAGGAGGCCCGAGCACGACGTCCGGGAAGCGGTCCTGCCCGAAGCCCGCGCTGTCACCCGGCTCGAAGAGGACGACCTCGTCCGCGTACGGGTCCTCGGGCGGAAGTCCGGCATCGGGCTCCAGCGGCGTGGAGCCATCCGGCGCTCCCGCGTCTTCGTCGACGCTGGAGGACGCGTCACCACACGCGGCGGCGCCCAGGAGCACGGCGAGCGCCATGCCCCAGGCGAAGCGCTGGAGGCCGCGATGGCTCACCGGGCCACCTGGATGCGCACCAGCCGCTGGCCGTTCCTGTCATCCACGCCCACCAGCAGGTCCGAGCCCAGGTGCGCCAGCTGCGTCACGGAGGTGCACGCGTCCACGAACGACAGCACCGGCGTGCGCTCGCCAATGACGACCGCGCCAGGCTCAATGCCCAGGGACAGGGCGTAGCGAGACACATCGGTGGAGACGAACTGCCAGTTCTCGTTGTAGCCGCCGCGCTTGACGGCGACGCCCTCACCGAACGTGGAGGCCCCGTTGAAGTCGCTGTCCACCACGAGCTCGGCCTGCGTGCCCAGGTCCACGGGAGCTCCGCCGCGCAGCGCATCCGCGAGCACCGACGGCGCCACCACGCGGGCCTTGTTGCTGAAGTCCACGCTGCTGGAGAAGCCCAGCATCGCGATTCCATTGTCCGTCACCGCCGTGAAGCCACTGGCGCCCGCTTCGCCCGCCGGGAAGTTGGCCAGGCGCACCGTCTGGAAGGGGGTCTCGGAGGTCACCAGGCCGAAGACGCCCAGGCCGCCCCCCGCGTTGCCCAGGCTCACGCTGTTGACGAGCAGCACGGAGTCCTCCCCCGAGGTGAAGCTGGCCGCGGTGAAGTTGGCCTGCGCATCGATGTAGGAGGACGCGGCGGGCGACGCCAGGTCATACGCGGCCACCGAGCCCAGCGCGCCCGTCGCGGACGTGGTGTAGCCCGCGAAGAGATACCGGCTGTCGTTCACCAGGAAGCCGTTCGAGAACACCGTCGCCGTCCCCGCGCGGTCCGCGGGCGAGACGACGTCGAAGAGCTTCGTGTCGTCCGGCTGGAGGTCGGGCCAGATGCCCAGCGAGTACATGCCGACGTCGATGCCCATGCCACTGCCACGCACGGCGTAGACCGTATACGTGGGGCCCGGCGAGGCGGCCAGCGCCAGCACGTCGTCCGGCAGCGGCGCGGAGCCCGTGGCCTCGAAGCCCGTCTGGAGCTGGAGCGTGCCGAGCACGGGGTCGTGCGGCGCCGTCTCACACGTCTGCTCCGTGCCAGCGTCCGCCTCCGTGCCAGCGTCCGGCTCCGTGCCAGCGTCCGGCTCCGTGCCCGCGTCCGGCTCCGTGCCGGCGTCGGGCTCGGTGCCCGCGTCGGGCTCGGGGACCTGCTGGATGGGCCGCGTCTCACACTTCTCCGCGGCGCACGTCCACGCCTGGCCCTCCGGCGCGGGGCCGTTCTCACTGCGGCAGTCGAAGGCGTCCACGCATTCGGAGCCGCAGCCCGTGGTCACCGCCAGCACCAGGCTGGCCGTGACGAACATCAGGGACTTCGTGCGGGCTCCCGCGCGCTTCACATCGGCGTACTTCATGGTGTCCTCGCTCCCTCTTCCGCCCCCACGGGCGGATGGGCTTCCAGGAGGACACGGCCGAAGGCAGCGCCCCGGCGCACATCACACGCGCCGGACGGCACCGCCCCCGCCGCCTCCCCTCGGAGGCCTCGGTGATGTCCGTGCCAGAGGCACGGGTCTTCGGCAGGTTTTCGGACTCGCAGGCGCGGGTGCACGGAGCACCCACCTACTTGCCGTCGCTTCCCAGCCCGCTTCGGGCCAGTGCTTCACGTGACGGCGTTCGTTCCTGCTCACCGCTGCGGGGCAGTCCCGGATTCACACCGGGTTCCCTTGAGTCGCCGTGGAATCACGGCGACACCGAGGACGCGGGCGGGGATATGGCGGGTGCAAGCCATTGTCAATGACTGGCCCCCAGCCGCACCCGCCGCCGCAGCAGCGCGAGGAACAGCGGGCCGCCCAGCAGCGCGGTGACGACGCCCACGGGAGGCTCGGCCCCAAACAAGGGGAAGGCCAGCCGCGCCAGCAAATCCGACAGGACGAGGAAGGCCGCGCCGCCCAGCGCCGACAGGGGCACCAGCAGCCGCTGGTCCGGCCCGAAGGCCAGCCGCAGCAGGTGCGGCACGATGAGCCCCACGAAGCCAATCAACCCCGTGAGCGCCACCGCGCCCGCGACGCTCGCGCTGGTGGCCAGCAGCAGCCAACGGCGCGTCGCCGCCACCGGCACGCCGAGGGACGCCGCGTCATCGTCCCCCAGCGACAGCAGGTTCAGCCGTGCGGAGAGCACCCACATGACGCCAATCGCGCCGGCCTGGAGCAACGCGGAGAGCACCAGCGTGCCGCCGCGCTCGTACCCCAGCGCGCCGGCGAGCCAGTAAAGGATTTCCCCCAGCCGGTCGGGGTCGGACAGCGTCTTCACCAGGGTGATGGCCGCGGAGGCGAACGCGTTGAACACCACGCCGGTGAGCAGCGCGGCATAGGGCGCGCGCGACGCGGAGCCCCGGCTGGCGGAGAGGACGAAGAGGATGGCGGCCCCCGCGCCCAGGAAGGAGAAGAGCGCGGGCGCGGACAGCCGCGCCATGCCGCCGCCCAGGCCCGGTGCCACGTCCCCCACGGTGCCGAGCCCCACCGCGAGCGCCAGCGTCGCCCCCATCGCCGCGCCGCCGGACACGCCGAGCACGAACGGGTCCGCTAGCGGGTTGCGCAAGAGCCCCTGGAGCGTGGCGCCCGAGGCCGCCAGCCCCGCGCCCACGATGGCCCCCAGCAGCGCGCGCGGCAGCCGCAGCGACCAGAAGATGACGGCATCCGTGGACGTGGGCTCCGTCAGCGCGGCGGTGAGGGAGATGGACTGCTCACCGAAGCGCACCGCCACGGCCATGCACCCCACCGCCACCACGAGGAAGCCCCCGAACAACATCACCGCGCGCGAGGCGCGAAAACCTCCCGCTCCGCCCTGTGCACGCTGGGATGTCGCCGGCTCGCTCACGGCGCGGCCTTACCCGTTCCTTCCGGATGCAGCAAACGGAAGAGCTCCTCCAGCCCCCGCCCCAGCGAAGGTCCCGGCTGCAGCAGCGCCATGGAGGGCAGGTCCACCCAGCGCGCGCTGGACAGGCCGGGCAGTGCCCGCAGCGTGTCCTTGCCCACGTCCACGTCCGCGGCATCCACCACCACGGAGGCCCGGGCCCGCACCACGCGCTCCACCGAGTACACCGGGTACGCGGAGCCCGCGTCCGCCGCCACGTTGACGCCGCCCGCGTCCCGGAGCAGCTCGTCCGCGAAGGAGCCGGGCCCGGCCACCACGAGCGGCGCGAAGCCATAGACGAACAGCACCCGCGGCGCGGGCAGCTTCTTCGCCGCCTCCCGGATGCGCGCGCGCGTGGCCTCGATGTCCACCACCACCGCCTCCGCCGCCTTCTCCCGTCCGAGCGCCTTCCCCACCGCGCGCATGGCCGCGAGCACGTCCGCCACGGAGTGCAGCGGCAGGAGCAACACGGGCACGCCCAGCTCCGCCATCTTCTCCACCGGACGCTGGTTGCCCGGCCCGGGCTGCACCAGGACGAGGTCCGGCTTGAGCGCAATCACCGCCTCCACGGAAGGGTCCGTGAAGCCGCCCACGCGGGGCAGCTTCGCCAAGTCCTTCGCCTCGTCGAAGCGGGACACGCCCACCAGCGTGCTCCCCGCGCCCAGGGACAGCACCATCGCCGACAGCGAGGGCGCCAGCGTCACCACGCGCCGCACCTGGGAAGGCGCGGGCGGCCCCAGCGTCCTCAGCCGGGATGTCTCCGCCGCGCGCACCGTCCCGGCGAACAGGCACAGCACCGTGGCGAGCAGGACGGACGTGCCCGAGCGGGGACGCGAAGTGGAAGTCAGGTTCATGGGCATGGCGTGCGCTTCCTCAGTGCAGGGCGGTGACGTCAATGGCATTGGACACGGGCCGGCGCGGGTCCACGGGGCACGCCTCCAGCGCGGGCCCCAGCGCCTGGGGCGAAGAGAAGCCGCGGCGCTCCACCAACCGCCCGTCCTCCACCGCCACCACGAAGACGCGGCCCGCGTTCGTATCCGCCAGGTACACCGCGCCCTCCGACACCGCGAAGCGGCTGGCCACGGAGAGGTTGCAGCCCGGCGCTCCGGGCGCACACCCCGCCGTGAGCGCGTACGCCGCCACGGGCGCGTCGTTCTTCACCAGCACCAACCCGGAGGCGCGCACGGCGCTGGCGCTGTGCCCGTTGGCCTCGTCGTACTCGGCCTCGCCCAGGCAGGCCACCACGAGCTGGTCACCCACGGCCTCCACGTAGCCCGCGTTGAGGCAGTCCGCCGCGCCCAGGTCGATGGCGCTCACGCCGCCGCTCGCGGGGTCGATCTTCGCGAGCATGCCCGGGCCATTGGGCTTGTAGCCGTCGTAGGGATTCAGGTTGGTGAGGCTCACGTACACCCCCGCCTCCGTCGCCGCGACGGAGTAGGGCAGCGGCAACACCGTGCCGCCGTCGAAGGGCTTCAGGTCCAGCCCGGTGAGCGAAATCGTGTCCACCTTGCGCGGCTGCTCGGGGTTGGAGATGTCCACGCGCGCGACGGCGTTGCCAAACTGGAACATGGAGCCGCCCGTGCCGAACAAGGGGATGTACAGCGTGGTGCCCCACTTCGCCACCGCCTGCGGGCTGGTGTTCGCCCCCAGGTTCACCTGCGTCACGGTGCGCAGCCCCAGCCCCGCGCCCTGGGAGGGGCCCTCTTGCTTGAGCACCTGCAAGGTGTTGTTCACCGAGTCCACGACGTAGACATAAGGCGGGTCCACCAGGATGTCGTTGGGCGAGCCCGACACCCCGCCCAGCGAGTCCTCCTCCACCACCGTCCCCAGCGCGCCGCCCGCCGCCTGGAGCAGCTTCGACGCCGTGGCGTCCGCGGCCAGCACGTAGCCGTCCCAGGACGCGAGCGTCTGCACCCCCGAACCGAACTGACGCCGAGGCCCGAGTTGGTCCGTCCCCGCCTGGATGCCCACGAGCTGCCCGTTGGTGTAGCAGGCCGCCACCACGTCGTAGCCGCAGCGGCCCTCGTGACACGTCTGTACGTCCGGGCACACGTTGCCGCAGGCGCCGCAGTTGAGCACGTCCGCGCGCACGTCCACGCACGAGCCCCCGCACCGCAAGCTGCCTTCTGAGCAGCCCTCGCGACACACGCTGGCTTCGCACACGAGCCCTGCGGCGCACGCGTTGCCACAGGCGCCGCAGTGGGCGACATCGCTCGCCGTGGCCACGCACGCGCCACCGCAGGACTCCGTCCCCGGGCGGCAGCCACAGACGCTGGCCTGACACGTCTGCCCGTCACCGCACGCGTTGCCACAGGCGCCGCAGTTCGCGGCATCGCCGCCCAGGTCCACGCAAGCTTCGCCGCAGACGGACAGGCCGGAGGTGCACACCGCGCCCTCCTCCGGGCACCCGGTGAGCAGCAGCGCCGCCACGGCCGCCAGCAGCAAGGTCGGAAGGGACGGCTCAGGGGACAGGGGACGCGGGCGAGTCATGGAGCTCCCGAGGAGAGGAGGAAGACGGTGACGCGCCTGGCTCGAGCGCCACCGCGAGCGTCACGTAGACGGCGCGTCCCGGCAGCGGGAAGCCCGTGAAGTCGAAGGTCCGGACGTCGAGGAGGTTCTTCAGCTCGACGGACAGGGTGAGGTCCGGCCCGTGAAGGAAGGTGCTGGACGCGCCCGCGCTCACCCACGTGCGCGAGGGCAAGTCCAGCGAGCCGGTGCGGTTGATGCGCTGCGCGGACTGATAGAGCACTTCGGCGCGGGCGTTGAGCCAGTCGGGTCCCGCGCGCACCCGCCCCACCCACTTGTGCCTGGGACGGTTCGGCAGGTCCTTGCCGAAGAAGCGCGGGTCCCCGTAGCGGTTCTCCGTGCGCAGATACGTGTAACCCGTGCTGGCCAGCAGCCAGGGAAGGGGCCGCGCCTCGCCCTCCAGCTCCAGGCCCCACACGCGCGCGGCGTCGAAGTTGTACGGGCGCGCCATCAGCGGCGGGTACAGCTCATAGGCGATGAGGTTCTCATACAGCGCCGCGAAGCCGCCCAGCGTGAAGCCCCAGCGCGGCGCCGCGTCCTCGCCGTCTTCCGGGCCGGAGCGCCACCTCACCGCCGCGTCCGCGTACAGGGCGCGCTCGGGTTTCAATCCGGGGTTGGGCAGCAGCGTGCCCTGCCGGATGTACAGCTCCAGGAAGGACGGCGCGCGGTGGGACTGGCCGGCGTTGGCGCGCAGGCCGAAGCCGCGCCCCAGCTCGACGGAGGCGCCCAGCTTCGGCGACAGCAGCCAGTACGGGCCCACCCGCTCCAGCCGCATGGAAGGCACCACGTCCAACGCGCCGCCGAAGAGCCGCACCTCATCCATGGCCATGACGCTGCCGCGCCACCACGAGGCGGCCTGCGCGCCCTCCGCCTGCGTCACCGTCTCACCCGAGGTCGCCACCGTGACGGTCAGCGACTGGCGCGCTCCCAACGGCCCGCGGCCCTCCAGCTCCACGCCGCCCACCGCGTGCCGCTGCGCGCCACCCGCGCCGGGGATGTGCCCCGTCACCTCCAGGCCATCACGCCGGAAGAAGCCTCGCGCGCTCCCCTGCCCCAGCCCGTCGAGCACGCCCGACCAGCGAAGGCCCAACGCCAGCCGCCCCAGTTCCTGGTCTCCGGTGGACTGGGGGTTCTGCACGGTGCCCGGAATGGCGCGGTCCTCCAGGGACAGCTCCGCGAGCGCATCCAGCCGCGAGCCTCCCGCCAGCCGTCGCCGGTAGCGCAGGAGCGCGCCCCCTCCCCGCGCGTCGTTGCGGGCACGCCGCTCGGAGACCTGGGGGTTGCCGTCCACGGCGGGCAGGTCGTCCACGTCGTAGGCGAAGTCGCCATCCGAGCGGCCCGCGTGCACCAGCAGCAGCGCCTGCCCGCCCAGCAGCGGCCCCGTGGCGGCGACGTGGCCCAGCGCCGTGTTCCAGCTCCCGTAGGTCACCTCGCCGCTCGTGCGCAGGTTCGGCCCTGGCGCGCGAGTGATGATGTTGATGGCGCCGCCCAGGCCGCCGGAGCCATAGCGCGCGCCCGCGCCACCTCGCAGCACCTCGAAGCGCTCCACCAGCGCGGAGGGGATGAGCGACAGGTCCGACAGGCCGCCCGCGCCGTTGAGCGGAATCCCATCCAGGAACACGAGCACGCCGTTGGATGACGCGCCCCGCACCACCAGGCTCTTGCTCTGGCCGTAACCACCGGAGTCCTGCACCGCGAGCCCCACCGAGCCCACGAGCAGCTCCGCCGTGTCGCGCGCCTCGCCCGCGCGCTCTCGCGCGTCGATGACGGTGATGGCGCCCGTCGGGTCCCTCCGCTCTGGAGACTCAGGCGGAGGCGGTGTCCTGCCGCGAACCACGGTGGTGCGCGTGGGGGCGGGCTCGGCCTCGGAGGGCTGCGCCCCGGCGGGACATGGAAGGCTGAGCGCCAGGCACACGACAGGCCCGGCGAGGAAGTTCCACCGCATGCTCCGCCTTCCGCTCCCTCCGACGAAGAGAGAAGGCCAACCGCCCGGGCCCGCGAAAGGCTCGGCCGCACCCCTGGGCAGGTCTCCTGGCTGACGGGCTCTGGCGGCTGGCGCACGCTGCGTCATGCCAGAAGAGGACTTCCGCCTTCCCCCGGAGCGGCGCTCGGCCGCGGCTGGAGTGGCGACAAACCGAAGCCCCCGGCCCTGACCTCAGGGCTGCCCGTTCACAGTGGCGGGACCGCGCCGGACTCACACCGGCTTCCCTCTTGAAAGCCCGGCATGGGCACCCAAGGGCGCGCCCTTTCTAGGAGGTCACCTCCGGCGGGTCAAGCGCACCGGGGGCGTCAGCGAGGACGCGCGCACGGACTGCTCGAAGGCATACGTCCGGAGGAACAGGAGCTCCACGTTCCCCAGCGTGAGCCGGGAACGGCACAGCAGCGGCGCCGGGCGGCCCGGGAGGATGAGCACCCCGTCCTGGTACGTCCCTCGCTCACTCTCCAGGTCCGTCACGCACCACAGCCCGGTGTGCGGCTCACGACGAAGGCGCGCATGCAGGCGGGACACCGTGGGCTCGGCCAGGACGATGTCGCACTCGGCGCCGCTGCCCACCGTCACGTCGCCATCCGCCGGGCGCAGCCGCGGGCGCACCTCCAGCACCACGGGCGCCGTGGCGCAGGGCGTCGATGCCTTCTCCGCTGACCGGGACGTCCCAGCGCGGGGCCGCGTGGAAGCAGGCTCCCACAGCAACACGGGCCAGCTCCCGTCTTGGGCCCGCGCATCGCGAGGAGCTGGCTGGAACACGCGCACCTTCCTGTTCACCGGATGGACGCGCGCAACATGGACACGAGACTCCGGCCGCGCCAGTTCCTGGACCTCGGGGCGTGCGATTCACTGTCGGGTCCCACCGCGTGGGAGGTCCACCCACGCTGGCCACCAGGCGACTACGGAACGTCTGGCGTCCCCGCGTCCTCGCAGGCCACGCCCGCGTCCCCCGCTGGCTCGGCCTCCACGCAATCCGGCAGCGCCAGCTCCAGGCTGTCCTCACCCAAGAGCAGGGCCTCGTCGTCGGTGGAGAAGGTGCCCGTGCCACTGTCCGCGCCGCGCAGTCGTGCAATCGGGTCCTCCACGGCGCAGCCTCCGCTCCAGGCCAGCAGCGCCAGGACGAGCAGGTGCCGGAAGGGCCCGCGAAGCGTGTGCGATGCGAGGTCAGTACGGTTGTTCATCGGACGGCCACCTTTCACGGGAAGACCATCAGCGCGACGCTCAGCCGTGGCCGGATGGCCCAGCCCTCATAGAGCGGTTCGAAGCCCTGCGGACCTTGGAAGCCGATGAGGGGGCGGCCGAAGGCGACGTCCATCGCCAGCGAGCCCTCCACGGCGAGGTACCGGGAGAAGCGCCAGCGCAGGGAGGTATCCGGCCCCGTGAGGAACGCGGGGAGGAAGCGGGGGCCCGCGGTGTCCAGCCCGCCCACGCGGGCAAAAGCCGTCCGGCCGAAGAGGAGGAAGCCCGCCCCCGCGCCCACGCTCCAACGCCACTCACCCGAGCGGAGCACGGGCGTGTCCAGCCAGAAGCCGAAGACATACTGCTCCAGCTTCACCTCGGTGCGGGTGTCCACCATGCTCGACGGGAGGCCCGCCAGGTACTGGAAGCGGATGCGCAGCCGGGGAAACTCCCAGCCGGCCCCGAGCAACCATCCCTGGTAGCCCGTTGAGGCGTAGCCGTCCAGCGAGGTGAGGCCGCCCACCAGGAGCTGCCACTGCACGGAGGAGGACTCGTAGGCCTCGGGAGCCTCCTCGGCGCGGGGAGCCTCCGTGGCCTCCGCCGCCTGCGAGCCGGAACCCGCGAGCAGCCCTCCCAACACACCCAGTCGCAGCAAGACGGTGCCCGATGCCATGCGGGCAACGCTACCGTCCTGGCAACGGGGGACGGAAGCCCCCCGCCCGGCCACTCAACGGTTCGTTGCGCGTCATGAGCGAAGCGCACGGAAGACGCTCAGCCCTGCTACCCTCGTCGCTGGCATGCCACTGGGCACGCATGGCGAGAGCCGTCTGTCAGGGCCGCTCAGGAGGTGGAGCGGCGCGAGTTCAAGACGGCCGTGGCGCGGCTGGCCCAGGCCATGCGGTTTCCGACCCATCCACAGCTAATCTTCGGTTGACAGCCAGAACCACCGCTCCTCCGACCTGAGCGCCCCCATCAAGAACTCCCGAAACGACCTGGCAATCTTGGGGCAGTAGCCCGGGTCTGGAAACGCCTCGTTGTAGCCGTCACGAAGGAGGGAGCGGCCGTCATGCTGCTCGCTCACGTCAAGCAGGATGAAGTTGCTATCCCGCACACGGCAGAGGGCATACCAAGACGCGGGCCCGGCATCTTCGCTGTCGTCGTTACGCATGACGAGCCGGGCACGACGAAGCTCCGCCAGCGGAGCGAAGGCGAAGGCAGGGTCCATGCGGTCAAAGAGGCGCGCACCGTTGCAGTGCAGATAGAAGGCGCGCAAGTCCGGGTCCAGACGCCAACCTGCGCTGTGCTCGAACGCTTCAATTTGCTCGGGCGTCGCAGGAGGGTTCGGGAAGTGGAGGCGCGACACCTCCGCGAGAAGGTCCTTCATGGAAGGGCATTCTCCATTGGGATAGTCCACCCCGGTCCTGGTCCACGGTGGGTTGTTCGCGTAACACTGCTTGTACGCGGACGGGAGTTGCTGGTGCAGGTCCTGCGGAAACGGAATGATGTTGTCCCAGTCGGTGGGATTGCCTCCGTGCCAGAGGTCCTGAACGTGATGCCCCTCGTAGGGTGTCCCAGTGGTGTCGGTGGGCCACGCGCCAAATCGATTTGCCCAGTGGCGCCGGAAGTCGGGGCGCATGCTGTTCCATTGCGTCCGCGCTGCGTTGGTCTGGGCAGGGGCAATCGTTGCTTAGTTACAACAACAGTGCGTCATCCCGAAACACGGGCGTAGCCCCACCGCGACTGCACCGTCTGCCGCCGATGCCCCTCCTCAGCCCGGGGCCTCGCGAAGCGTTCCTGGAAGTGGCTTTGGGGAAGCAGCACCAGCCCGGTGATGACGAAGACGTCGCCTTCCCGCAACAACGACGCGGCGTCTTGGACTTCTATACGGACTCCCTGCATCCCCATCGCCGTCGCGTCCCCTACACTGACGTCAGCTCCCAAATCGATTCCGCGCGGGAAGTTGCCGAGCCCCCTGCCCTCCCCGCGCCGTGTCACGGCAGCCGGTGAAACAAGGGCAGGTTCGCGGGGGCCGGATACACCGCGACGCCATGCGTGGCCCCGAGGTCGGGGCTGGAGATGACGACGTCAGGCGTGGGCGCGCCAGAGACGCTGAGCTGGCTCGGGCTCAGCCGGGAAATCCTCCCGGAGTCGTAGGCCATCCACAGGCCCCCGCCTTCGTCGAAGGCGACTTCCTTGGGGCCGCCCGCGTCAATCTGGATGCTCGGGACGACGCTCACCGCGCCGGAGCCCTCCTGGTCAGCGGGCGTGAGCCGCACGACGACGCCGCTCGCGCCATAGGACACCCACAGGTTCCGCTCCCCATCGAAGGCGAGCCCCGCGGGGCCCGCGAAGCTCCTGCCCGGAGCGGCTTCCATCACGTCGATGCTCACAACGGGCGTCACGGCGCCCGACGCCTGGAGGCTCGATGCGGCCACCTTGTGGACGCGGGACGCCCCGGCCGTCACGTCTCCCACCCAGAGGTTGCCCGTGGCGTCGAACGCGAGCGTGGAGGGGGCTCCCAGCCCGCTCAGCACGACCTGCGGCGCCGGAGCGGTGCCGGAGACAAGCTGGGCCGCGCCAAACCGGATGACGGTGTCGCTGAACCCGATGGAGGTCCAGAGGTCGCCAGCGGCATCGAATGCAATGGCGATGGGGCCCGGGCTCCCAGCGCTCAACACGCCGCCGCGCATGATGACATCGGGGCTCTTGACGCCAGACGCGCCCAGGTCGCCGGCGGGGTAGCGCCGCAGTTCCCCCGACCCCAGCGCCACCCAGAGGTTGCCACGCCTGTCGAACGCGAGCCCTGAAGCCCGGGGAATGCCCGGGCTCGAACCGAGCTGGACGGCGGCCGACGGCGCGCCCGTGGTCTCCAGGTCCACGGCGGCGAAGGCCTCCACCTCGGCCGCCCCATTGCTCGTGGACAGCCACAGCCGCTGGCTGCTGGGGATGAGCGCGTATTGGAGGGCCGCGTTCGCCACCTCTCCATCCAAGACGCAGAGCTGGCGCGCCGGCGCATCATAGGCGGCGCGAACCCGGCCGCCGCTCACCGCCACCGGCTCCGGGGAGAGCGTCCACATGCCCGCCGCGAGCCCCGCCAGCCGGCCACCCGCGCGAACCTCCCGGGACTCACTGCCTCGGCGGAGGAGGACGTGAGGGCTGGCGGAGGCCGGCAGTCCCTCAATCGACAACTCCAACGTCCCCGTGCCCGTCTCGGGGCACCCGCCGGGGTCCGGGTCCGCGGCATCGCCACACCCCACGGAAATCACGACGGCCAGAGCGAAGATGACGGTTCCGTTTCTCACGAGGTCCCCCTTTTCAAGCACACACGGCATTGACTCGATGAGCACGCGGATACAACCGGGCGAACGAGGGGGTGTCAACCGAGGCAGGCCCACAAGGCGCCCGCTTCGGCCGAACGAAGCCAGCGCCACCTGCACGCCAGCACGCGCGTGGATATCGATTCCAGTGGGATGCGGATGCGGATTGGAAAGAGCAGCTCGCCCGATGGCGAAGTCGCCGTCCGGGAGGCGAGCGCGGAGGCGCTGCGAGGCGCGGACGCGCCCACCTTCGCCTTGGTCTTCTGCACGGACCAATATGACGCGAATGACCTGGCGTCGGCGCTCCGGCGGGAGCTTGGAGGCGTTCCCTGGGCCGGATGCTGCGCGGCGGGCGTCTTCGCGGGAACCGAGCTGCTGCTCCAGGGAATGGTGGTCGCGCTCGTCTGCGGGGTGGACTTGCAGGTCGGGACGGGGATGGGTGGGCCCGTCAGCAAGGACCCCCGAGCGGCCGGACGTGACGCGGTGGCACGTGCCATTGAGAAGCTGCCGCCCATGCCGCCGGGACGCCGCCGGGCGCTGCTCGTCTTCCCGGACGCGCTGAGCGGCAATCCAACGG
>NZ_JABXEO010000067.1:0-51692 GCF_013372585.1 Myxococcus sp. AM010 | reverse complement strand
CCTTGGGGTCGACCTCGGCCACGACACGTCGTGTCCCATGCCCCACGCCGCGTCAGCGAGCGACGAGCCTCCCGTCGGCTGCTGGCCTGCTCCTTCTTCAGCCGCCCATCCCACCTGAACGCTTACGGTGCGAGATGAGGGACGCGTGCTTCGCGCTGCTGCCGCGCGACGGGTTGTCGGCCAAGGACGGGCGGGGCTGGTACACCTCGGAGGTGGGGCGCGGGTACTCGCTGCCGTGGCCCCTGCCCACCACCGTGAGAGGCGCCCTGCGCGCCGCCTGGGGGCATGACGTCATGGCGGCCAGGGGCAGCGCCTTGTCCCCGGAGACGTGGGAGCGGGACTCCGCGCCAGTGGCGCTCCAGCGCTTCGTGGCGCTGCGCCGCGGGCTGGGCGAGACGACCTTCACCCAGGCCCACCGGATGTGGCCCGCGCCCGCCGACGCGGTGCGCGTCCTGGATGAGGCGGGCGCGGAGCGGCTGGTGCGCCTGGAGCCCCACCCCGGCGGCGCCGCGACGCTGGGGCCCGATGACGACGACGCCCGCGAGGCGCTGTGGCACCCCCGCCGGAGCGCGAGCGGCAAGCCCCTGCCGTCCGCGCTGTTCTGGCCGGAGTCCAGGATGGTGGCGTGGTTGCGCGGCGCGCAGGACGCGTCCGCGCCAGAGCGGGAGTCGCCGCCGCCGCGCACGGACATCCACCTGGCCATCGACGTGGAGACGCAGGCCTCGCAGGACTCGATGCTGCACTCCCGCGAGGTGGTGGAGTGCCTGCGCGTCCAGTCGCGGGAGGCGGGGCGCCTCACGCTGGAGGAGTGGGCGCTCGGCGTGTCCTGCGCGTGGCCGGACCCGGCGAGCGGGCTGCCTCGTGGCCCGTTGGGGCTGGGCGGACGGCGTCGGCTGTCGGACGTGGAGCGGCTGGACGCGGACCTCTTCGCCATGCCGGAGGGGCTGGCCCGGACGACGCGCGGCCTGCGCCTGGTGCTGGCCACGCCCGCGGAGTTCCAGCGCGGCTGGTTGCCGGACGGCTTCGAGCGCGTGGACGGGACGCCTCCGCGCTACGTGGGCCGGCTGCCGGGGCTGGATGCGCCCGTGGTGCTGCGCGCCGCGCTGGTGCCTCGGCCGCTGGACGTGTCCGGCTGGGACATGGTGCGGCGGCGCCCCCGGCCCACGCGGCGGTGGGTCCCCGCGGGCGCCGTCTACTTCTTCGAGAAGCAGGGCGGTGGGGACTTCACCGCGAACGAGCTGCGCGCGCTGTGGCTGGCCTCCTGGGGCGGCGGCCACGCGGAGGCGCTGGGGCAGGTGCTGCCCGGCGTGTGGCAACCGCCCCGTCACGGACAAGGAGCCTGAGCATGGAGAGCCGACCCTATCTTCTTCACGCGTTGTCCCCGCTGCACGTCGGCACCGGGCAGAGCGTGGGTGTCATCGACCTTCCCCTGGCGCGGCAGAAGGCCACGGGCATCCCCTTCATCCCGGGCTCGTCCCTCAAGGGCGTGCTGCGCGAGCTGCGGCGGCCGCGCGAAGAGGCGGGCGACGCGAGGGGCCTGCACGACGCCGTCTTCGGGCCTCGGCGGACGAAGCCGGGCCCGGTGGGCGACGAGCCCGGGGACTACGCGGGCGCGCTGGTGGTGGGGGACGCGCGGCTGCTCGCCCTGCCGGTGCGCAGCTTCGTGGGCACCTTCGCGCTGGTGACCTCGCCCCTGCTGCTCGCGCTCGCGCGGCGGGACCTGGGCGGGGATGCGGGCGCCTGGCCGAAGGTGGAGCCCCTGGCCCAGCGCCGCGCGCGCGTCGCCTCCGTGAAGACCAGCGCCGTCGTGTCCGGCGGAGACACGGCGGAGCCTCGCGTGTACCTGGAGGACCTGGACCTGCCGGTGACGCCCGAGGACGACGCGGCCTTGGACGCCTGGGCCCAGGGGCTGGCCGGGATGCTGCCGGAGGGCGAGCGAGCGCTCCTGACGAAGCGGCTGGTGCTGGTGGACGACGAGACGATGTCCTTCCTGTGGGAGACGGCCACGCAGGTGGACACGCGCGTGAGCATCTGCCCGGACACGGGCACCGCGGCCAAGGGGCAGCTTTGGACGGAGGAGAGCCTGCCCGCGGAGACGCTGCTCGTGGGGGTGATGGGGGCCACGGGCAGCTTCAATCCGGCGCCGAGCAAGCTGGCGGCGGACGCGGTGCTGGACGCGGCGCTCGGCGGCGAGGGCACGGTGCTTCAACTGGGGGGCAAGGCCACCGTGGGGCGCGGGCGCTGCCGGCTGCTGACGTGGCGCGCTCCGGTTGCGCGAGGTGCGCGATGACGGGGCAGACGCGGGAGCAGCAGCGCGCGCTGGATGCGTATGCGCGGGTGCGGGAGGTCAAGGTCCCGGCGCTGCGCGCGGACTACAAGCCCCGGGTGAATGGCCTGGGGGCGGCGGTGCTGCGAGACGGGCTGGCGGCGGCGCTCGCGTTCCTGGAGCGGGAGGTCGGGAGCAACATGGCCGCTCAGCGCCTGTTGAAGGACCTGGAGTGGTGCCTGGAGCGGGCACGGCTCCCGGGGCTGTCCTCGCGGGACTTGAAGGAGAAGGGCTTGCCGGGCGCGGTGCGCGAGTTGGAGCTGGACGCGTACATGCTGGCCACGCGGGAGTCGCTCCGGCTGCTGGTGTGGTTCCGCCGCGCGGTGCAGGCCACCTTCCCCTCGGAGGGACTCGGCGATGCGTAAGGCGCTGCTGCGGGTCGCGGGCACCATCGGGGAGAACGCGCACGCGGGGCTCGTGTACGAGCGCTATGCGCCGGAGAAGCAGCACGACGGCCCGGACAGCCCTTGGGCGCAATGGCTGTCCCGCCTGGAGGCGCACCCCGAGCCGGAGGACTACGCGGAGGCGTTCAAGCGCTGGGAGGACGCGCTCCGGCAGTCCTACACCGCGAGCTTCACGGCGCGCGCGGTGAGCCGCCTGCTGGTGGGGCATGGCAACGCAGCACCCACCGGGGTGGGGCTGACGCTGCACCACACGTGGGGCGTGCCCGTGGTGCCGGGCTCGTCGCTGAAGGGCGTGCTCGCGGGCTACCTGCGCGCGGTGTACGGCGACGGCGCGAAGGAGGAGCGCAGGAGGCTCTTCGGCGTGCCAGGGGAGGAGGGCGCGCCGGAGCAGGCGCACAGCGGCGAGGTCATCTTCCACGACGCGCAGTGGGTGCCGAGCGCGCGCGCCACGGGGCCGGACCGCGCGCCGTCGTTCCTGGCCCGGGACGTGCTCACGGTCCATCACCCCGCCTGGTACGGCGGCAAGGCAGACTGGCCGAGCGATTATGAGTCGCCCAACCCCGTGTCCTTCTTGTCGGTGCGCCCCGGGGGCCGGTTCCTCGTGGCGCTGAGCCTGGCGCCGGGCACGGAGGCGGATCCGCAGGCGGAGGACTTCCTGGCGTGGACCGCGCGGCGGTTGGACGAGGCGCTGCGCCACTGGGGGGTGGGCGGAAAGACGGCGGCGGGGTACGGCAGGCTTGAGCGGGAAGGGCCCTGCGCCATCCAGCAGCCCCGGCGTCCCGTGCGCGCCTCGCCCGCGCTGACGGAGTTCCTGGCGTGGGTGGAGGCTCGGCGCTCTGACAGGCTGGAGCAGAAGCAGGTGCTGGCTGTGTTTGAAGCGGAGTGGCTGCCGCGGCTGGTCTCCCTGGCGCCCGAGGCTCGCGAGGCTGGGGCCAGGGCGTTGCGGTCGCTCGTCAAGAGCCCCAAGCTTGAAGCGCGACGGGAAGCGCTGCTCGCGCGGATGGGGACGTCCGTGTGAGGGGGTGTTGTATGGTGTTCGACATTCAAGCACCTCGCCGTGGCGGCGGCCCGTGCCGGGGAAATTGACGATTTCCCCAGGGAGTTCAGGGGGTTGAGGCTCTTTGACAGGTGAATAGGTGCATGATCGATGAAAAGCTGAGTAATTCCAGGGGTTTTGGAGTTATGGGTAGGGCCTGAGAGGCACAACCCTGGTGAAGGTGGGGGAGGTGCTTGAAAAGGGGGGTGGTAAGTTGGCGGAACTGCTGGGAGATTCAGATGGGCTGTCCCGCTCGCCGTGATGCCGGAAGGCGTTGAGCACCCGCGTCCGTAGAGGACGGACAGCACCGGCTTTATGTGTCCCGCTCGCCGTGATGCCGGAAGGCGTTGAGCACGCCACCGCGCCTACCGCGTTCGACTACGTGCTGGTTCGGTCCCGCTCGCCGTGATGCCGGAAGGCGTTGAGCACCCCTGGCCCCGTCGCAAGAAGATGACCGCGGCGGGTCCCGCTCGCCGTGATGCCGGAAGGCGTTGAGCACCATGAAGTCGCCGCGCTTCTCCGCTTCGGTCCAATCGTCCCGCTCGCCGTGATGCCGGAAGGCGTTGAGCACGTGCCCGCTTGAGTCACCTCACGCCCCAACCCCCGCCCGTCCCGCTCGCCGTGATGCCGGAAGGCGTTGAGCACAGCTGGTGACGCCGGGCCCAGTCGCTCTGGCTCGCGCGGGTCCCGCTCGCCGTGATGCCGGAAGGCGTTGAGCACCCGTCAAGCCGGAACACGTATCCTGCCCGGTCGCAGTCCCGCTCGCCGTGATGCCGGAAGGCGTTGAGCACAGGTGTCCGCCGTCCGGGTGGGAGAGGACGCCCTGTCGTCCCGCTCGCCGTGATGCCGGAAGGCGTTGAGCACCAAGAGCGGCTTGAAACGCTCGGCTTCAAAAACCTTGTCCCGCTCGCCGTGATGCCGGAAGGCGTTGAGCACTCTTTGAGCGGCACGAGTTCGAGCGCCTCGCCCGGAAGCCGTCCCGCTCGCCGTGATGCCGGAAGGCGTTGAGCACTCAATTCGATTTCGCGTCACATTTGGCGCGGCGGCAAGTCCCGCTCGCCGTGATGCCGGAAGGCGTTGAGCACTCATCGAAGCCCAGGCGCTGCGCACGCCGGACGCGGTGGTCGTCCCGCTCGCCGTGATGCCGGAAGGCGTTGAGCACCTCCGGACTGCGGTTAGAAGGGGTGGAACTCATCAGTCCCGCTCGCCGTGATGCCGGAAGGCGTTGAGCACCTCCTTGAGGAGCGCGACCCCTGTTTTGAAGATGTCGTCCCGCTCGCCGTGATGCCGGAAGGCGTTGAGCACTGGTCTTCCTCCCACTTCGCCTGGCACCGCTCGGCGTAGTCCCGCTCGCCGTGATGCCGGAAGGCGTTGAGCACAAGCTGTCCTGGAAGGCGCTCGACAAGTCGCGCCCGTCCC
The DNA here is from genome assembly GCF_013372585.1 of Myxococcus sp. AM010. Classification (NCBI taxonomy): domain Bacteria; kingdom Pseudomonadati; phylum Myxococcota; class Myxococcia; order Myxococcales; family Myxococcaceae; genus Myxococcus; species Myxococcus sp. AM010. Next base: position 46,507 of record NZ_JABXEO010000067.1, on the reverse strand, counting down.
GCTCGCCGTGATGCCGGAAGGCGTTGAGCACCCTCGGCCTACCTGCCCAAGGTGCCCGTGCTCGTGTCCCGCTCGCCGTGATGCCGGAAGGCGTTGAGCACATGAGGACCTTCCCGTTTACGCGGTTGATGGTGGGGTCCCGCTCGCCGTGATGCCGGAAGGCGTTGAGCACGCGGCAAGGGATTTCTTGTTGGCGGGCTCCTTGGTCCCGCTCGCCGTGATGCCGGAAGGCGTTGAGCACACGGCAACGCCGTGCCGCTCATCGAGGTTGGCGTGTCCCGCTCGCCGTGATGCCGGAAGGCGTTGAGCACAACCACGATGTCGTCCAACTGAATACCCGACATGCGTCCCGCTCGCCGTGATGCCGGAAGGCGTTGAGCACCTTTTGGTCTGTAGATACATTTAGGGGCATTAGTCGTCCCGCTCGCCGTGATGCCGGAAGGCGTTGAGCACTCCAGCGAGTTGCGAGCGCTGGTTGCCGTCGTCGTCCCGCTCGCCGTGATGCCGGAAGGCGTTGAGCACTTGGCTGGTGGCTTCGTGGAGTGGCCCTGGTGGTGGTCCCGCTCGCCGTGATGCCGGAAGGCGTTGAGCACCCCGGCCGGAGCAGCTCAGGACGCTCAGGGCCTGGTGCGTCCCGCTCGCCGTGATGCCGGAAGGCGTTGAGCACTCCAGAGAGGCGTTGTTTTGCGGGTGACAAACAGGTCCCGCTCGCCGTGATGCCGGAAGGCGTTGAGCACGAGCGCCACCCGGACATGACCGTTGTCGCGGACTGGCCGTCCCGCTCGCCGTGATGCCGGAAGGCGTTGAGCACGTCAGTTCGATCACCTGCTCCTCTGCCGCCACTTCGAGTCCCGCTCGCCGTGATGCCGGAAGGCGTTGAGCACCCCGCGCGCTCAGCCCGCTGGGCCAGCACGTCGCACGAGTCCCGCTCGCCGTGATGCCGGAAGGCGTTGAGCACCGGGGAGCCGCGACAGGTCGATGGCCTCGCACGCAGGTCCCGCTCGCCGTGATGCCGGAAGGCGTTGAGCACTACTGCACGCTTTTCTGTAGGACCTGGAACAGGGTCCCGCTCGCCGTGATGCCGGAAGGCGTTGAGCACTCGATGGCGTCCTGGTGACCAGGTGACTTGGACCCGTAGTCCCACTCGCCGTGATGCCGGAAGGCGTTGAGCACGGCAATGGCGTCATGCACAGCCTTCGGGCCCTCGTGTCCCGCTCGCCGTGATGCCGGAATGCGTTGAGCACACGTCAAGCCCCAGGTGGCGGTTGGCCACCCAGACGTCGTCCCGCTCGCCGTGATGCCGGAAGGCGTTGAGCACCTCATGGCTTGAACATTCTGCATAAACTCGTAAGGTCCCGCTCGCCGTGATGCCGGAAGGCGTTGAGCACCGCCGAGTGATTTCCCGGAAGTTGTCTTCCGTAGTCCCGCTCGCCGTGATGCCGGAAGGCGTTGAGCACAAGGCTACATCTACTGGCACATCCAGGGTGATTAGTCCCGCTCGCCGTGATGCCGGAAGGCGTTGAGCACAACTTGGCCAGGCGGACGTAGGCCTTGTCGCGGGCCATGAGGTCCCGCTCGCCGTGATGCCGGAAGGCGTTGAGCACCGCTACTCCGGGACCTATACGGGGATACTGGGTCCGTCCCGCTCGCCGTGATGCCGGAAGGCGTTGAGCACTCGTGAAGGTGGGATGCACCCCTCCGAGTCGGACTGTCCCGCTCGCCGTGATGCCGGAAGGCGTTGAGCACGCGTTGGTCGTCTCGTTGGCGTTGCGCCCGAGCAGGTCCCGCTCGCCGTGATGCCGGAAGGCGTTGAGCACCGTCGGCCTCGCGGACGACCCTCGGTGCGCCCACCGTCCCGCTCGCCGTGATGCCGGAAGGCGTTGAGCACGAGCGAATGAGGCTAAACCAAGGATCGTAATTCTCGAACGGCCTCAGGATGTGCGCCTGAGGTCGACTCGTCGCAGGGATGGACTGGCGGAGCGCTGGGCATTTCGAGCGGAGAGGTAGGCATGCACCCGGACCATGAGCTGGTCCATGGTGCGGCAGCGGTGATTGCGGGTGACGTTGGCATGCAGGTCGAGCCACACCCGCTCGATGCGATTGCCCTGGGGGCAGTACGGCGGGAGGAAGTGGAGGACGAGTCGCCCGCCGAAATGCGCGAGCGCCTTGAGCGTCTTCTTGCTGGAGTGAACCGAGGCGTTGTCGAGGACGAGGTGGATACGGCGAGCGCGCCGGTATTGACTCGCCAGGCGCCACAGCAACTGGATGAAGAGGGCACTTGCCTTGGACCTGCCTTCCACCCACGTCAGCTGCCCGGTGCGCGTATTGAGCGCTCCAGCCAGGTTAGCGCTTCTGGTTGTTACCGGGCGTCACCACCACCCGTCGTTGCCCGGGCAGGCACCAGTCGCGCCCCACCTTGGGGTTGAGGTGGATGTCGACCTCGTCCACATGCAGAACGGGCTCGCTGAGAGGCCCATACACCTCGAGACACTTCAGCTCGTGGAGCCGACGCTGTCGCTTCCCACTGGGCCAGGGACACTCGACGATGGGCTTGGCCGCCTTGAGCCGGGCGCCGAGCGAGGCGAGGGTGCGCCCCATGGTCGCCACGGACACGCGCACCTGTCCTCGGCGAGCCATTTCCTGGCACAGCAACTCGCGTGTCCAGGTGGGACGGCACCAGCCCCAGTCCTCGGGCGTGCCCTCCAACACGCAGGTGAGCCGCTCCCGAAACCGCTCGTCCACCTTGGCGCGTCCGTTGCCCTCCCTTCTGTCTCGAAGGGCTTGGCGCCCACCCTCCTGGTAGCGCCGCACCGCAACCACCACGGTCGAGGTGGCACACTCCAGCGCCTTCGCGGTGGCGCGACACGACGCCCCTCGCCCCGCGCTCGCCACTGCCAGGCACCTCCGGTAGGTCAGCGGGCAACCACTCCTGGCCCCCCACCGAAGCAGCGCCTGACGCTGCTTCCTCTTCAACCACGGCCTACCTTGCCCCTGGGGCAGGGCCTTCTCGCTCTCAGGTCTTCTGCGCACACAGAGCCGAACGGGAGGTGCCCCTGCTCTTTCTTCCCGTTCGCTTCGCGCCCGTCTGCTCTCCGACCTGATCGAGAATCACGAACCTCGGTTTAGAGCCACGGGGAGACGAAATGGTCCCGCTCGCCGTGATGCCGGAAGGCGTTGAGCACCTCGATGCCCTCATCGATAAGGTGAAGGCCAAGAATGGGTCCCGCTCGCCGTGATGCCGGAAGGCGTTGAGCACTCAGTGCGTCGTGATACCTGCGAGGGCGTACAGGCGTGGTCCCGCTCGCCGTGATGCCGGAAGGCGTTGAGCACGGACCCTTGGGGATGTTGCGGAAGTTTTGGGTGACCATCGCGGTCCCGCTCGCCGTGATGCCGGAAGGCGTTGAGCACTCCATGGTGTACTCGAACGGGATGTTGAAAATGTGTCCCGCCCGCCGTGATGCCGGAAGGCGTCGACCACTGCCTGAAAGAGGCGAACGAGCCGTAGCGCTCAAGCGCATCACGGGCCTGCGCGCTACGCGAACTCTCCCTTGATGCCTATCAATCTGCGCGGCGCGTTGACGTGCGCCTCCAGCGACGGCCAACAACCAGCCGGACTACCCGGCCCTCAACAAAGGCGCGCGGCGACACGAATGGAGCAGGTCCGCTCACCTCCACTGTCTCGCGTCACGGCACCTCCGCTCGACGCCTGCCCCAGGTCTCCCGGTCCCCGGCGGGACGCTCACGCAGGCTCGCCGAAGGGACACGGTGCACCGTCGCTGTTCAACACCCGCTTCGAAGCCTTGCGCAAGCGGCAGGCGCGGCGGCGTGGCTTTTTTGATCGCTGGAAGCAGCGGAGGCTGGCCTGAGCACTTTGGAGAAGGCCGTCGCCCCGTGCGCAGTCGGATTCTTCACCGGCAGGGCGTACGACGCGCGCGGATGCAATCTCTCCGAGGATTGTAAGAGCTCGCCGTCGCCCGTCGTGACCAGCGCGACCGAGCGGTGAGGCGTCTTGCGGCGTCAGTTGAGCAGCACTTGGGCAAGGAGGAGATAGGCAGACTGGTTGGTGGAGCGCAGGCCTTTATTCGGAAGGGCTCAGGTTGAGTAGCTCCAGCAAGAAATTGGTTGGCCGAGGCTCAAGCGTGCGCAGCGCCTCCAGAACCTGCTCGCTCATGATGTAGGCGTAGGAGTCTTCTTGGACTCTGAAGAGTTGTGGTGCGTGTTCAAGCTTGGCTGGATCGAGCACGAAGTCGCGGACAGCGACCACCTTGTCTTTGTGGTACACGATGTCCGATGCCTTCAAATCAAGACAATCCACAGTGCCAATCGGGTTCACGATGAAGTGGTCCGAGGATGCAACGCGCTTCTTGTGGTTGCAGATGGTCAGTGGAAGGTATTCCACGGGTGTCTTGATCGTTCGCTCGAAGAGCTCCTTGACGCGCTTGCTGACGATGATCATTCCGCAGGCGTTTTCAACAAGGTCAGGTATCTGAATGCCGCTGTAGCGGTCGGCCATGTAGACGCGCGCGTCTGCCGGGTAGTCGGGCCCAAGTCGTTCGCCATGGGCAATTTTGTATGATTTAAGTCCAAGCTCCTTGGGGTACTTGTCGATGAAGCAGTAGTCAGGGTTCTCCCGGGGCATGAGTTGAATGAGGTAGTGGTTCATGTTTCTTTGGGCTAGGGGCGCGTGATTGTCTTCAGTAGCTGGGTGGATTTTTTATCCAAAGACGGACCTGTGTTGCCGGTGCGCCCCCATGCGAGGATGATTTCCAGGAGCTGTGCGGACAGTTCCTCCAGACGGGATTTGTCGAGTTCTATGTCTGGGATGCCGTGTTTATCTTTATTTGTTTCTTTCTCGCAGATGGACTTGTAGTTTTCGATGATTCGGTTGAGTCCCTCGGTCATTCTGCTCACCATGACGTTGTACACGGGGTGGTCCGTGCATGATGCCGGGAGCGACTTCGTATCGTCATCCTTCAATTGGATGTGGCGTGGGAGGTTGAGCAGCGCAGCGACCTCTCGGTCCTGCGGAATCATCAACATATTCTTCTTTTGGTTGATGTTGTATCTGGCCTTGAGCAATGCCTTTTGGATCATGTTGCTGACTTTGGCGTCTTGCTCTTGAATGACCGAGTCCAACGTGCCCTTCGGAATCAGGTGGTGGGCGTTGTTCCAGTACGGCCAGGTGTCCTGCGTGAAGTTGTAGCCAGCCGGAATGCGGACCTTGCCCTTGGCGAAGGTCTTTCGCTTGATGGCGCGCGGAGGACCGCCGATGTCCCAGTCTCCGGGCTCCGGAATGTCCAGGTGGGCGCAGTAGCGGTCGGGCGTCATGCCGCCCTTGTTTGCCCGGTAGGCGGAGGTCTGGATGCGCCGCTCCGGTGGATGCTCATTGTAGCGGTGCAGCCGCTCCTTGATTTCCCCGTGGCTGTCCGCCTGCTCGTAGGCCTGATACCGGTAATTGCAGGAAACTTTGTTCTTGAAGCCGGAGAAGTCGCCCGTGTGGCCGGTGAGGCAGGCGCCTCCCTCGGTCGTGTTCTTCACGGTGAGGTGGAGGTCGTTGAGTTCCGCGTCCCCGAAATGTCCCGTGTCCTTCTTCTTCGACATGGCCTGGTCCGAGTTGAAGCGTGCCCGTGTCATCGAGTGTCCCGGACGCATCCGGGAAGTTCAAGGGGCTGAGGTCAGGCCTGCGGCGGCTGGCGGCCCTGTCGCGGGACGTAGACGGGGCTTGAGCCGTTGCCGATTTCTTCCGGAGCGGCCGATGGCCTCGGGCCGTTCGTGACGTCCTCAAAAGGACAACGCCGATTCACGGACCGGAGACGCCATGGCCGAACCCTTGAAGAAACCGCCGTCCGACCTCGCCACCCGCCTCAAGGCGCTCCGCGATGGCCTGCTGACCGGGCTCGTCGAGCGAGACGTGCCGGTCCGGCTCGCGCTGCTCGCCGCGCTCGCGGGGGAGCACTTGCTGCTCATCGGGCCGCCGGGGACGGCGAAGAGCCTGGTCGCGCGCCGCCTGCACCAGGCCTTCCACCCGGCCACCTACTTCGAGCGGCTGCTGACGCGGTTCTCCGTGCCGGAGGAGCTCTTCGGGCCCCTGTCCATCAAGGGCCTGGAGGAGGACCGCTACGAGCGCCTCACGGAGGCGTACCTGCCCAGGGCGTCCATCGCCTTCCTCGACGAAATCTTCAAGGCGAACAGCGCCATCCTCAACGCGCTCCTCACGCTGCTCAACGAGCGCGAGTTCGACAACGGCGCGCGTCGCGAGCCCACCCCACTGGTCTGCGCGGTGGGCGCGAGCAACGAGCTGCCCAAAGAGGAGGAACTCGGCGCGCTCTTCGACCGGTTCCTGCTGCGATGTCACGTCGGGCCCGTGTCGAAGACGGGCTTCCCCGCGCTGCTCGGGCTCCGGGGGGACGTGGGCGCGGAGCTTCCCCCGCAGCTCCGGTTGAGTGACGTAGAGCTGGCGGCGGTACGGCAGGCGGTGGCGTTGGTGGCCGTGCCGGACGATGTCGTGGTGCTGCTCGCGGACCTGCGCGACTGGTGTACGGCCGAGGGCATCCAGGTGTCGGACCGGCGCTGGCGGAAGGTCGTGAAGCTCCTCCAGACGTCGGCCCTCACGAATGGACGGGACCGCGTGTCCATCTGGGACTGCTGGCTGCTTCAGCACTGCCTGTGGAACGAGCCCGAGCAGCGCGCCAAGGTTCATGACTGGTACGCGGCCAGGGCCGGCGCGAGCGCGGCGATGGACCCGTCCCGGCTGACGCGCATCGTGGTGTCCTGGGAGGGCAGGCTCAAGCGAGACCAGGACAGCCGCTCTCAGGCGCACGACGCCGAGGGGAACCTCTTGTTCAAGGACAGTGATGGGAAGCCCACGACCGACAAGGGAAGCAGGGCTCAGGCCAAGCGTGGCGGGGAGTCGCTCTACCTTGCGCCCCACGATGCCTATCCGAAGGACCCTGACTACTACGGGAATGGGCGCAACAACTTCAAGATCAAGGACCGCACCAACGCGGGAGATGGGTTCACGCTCGGCGAGCTGAATGCCCTCTGGGTTCATGACCCCTCCCGTTCTTCACGACAGTTCGCCCACTGGTCCAATCGTGACGCCTACCTCGCGAACCAGGCGAACTGGTTCATGAAGGAACTGGACCTTCCACCACTGATGGAGCCAACGCGCCAGAAGGCGGCGCATCTCGACGCCTGTCTCAAGGAGCTGGCCTCGCTGCGGCGCGAGGTGGAGACCTACAAGGAACAACTGCTGGCCCACATCGCCAGCCTGGACGCGGACATCCGCGCGCACCTCTGGGTGACGGACGACTTCGCCGAGCCCGCGGCGCGGAGCCTGGGGGCCACGCGGCGTGAGGTGGAGACGCTGCTGGGACGGCTCGACAAGCTCCGCCAGGGCTTCGAGATGCTGCCCCGCGAGGAAGCGCCTCGATGAGCGACGCCTTTGACGCCGGGGCGCTGGAGCGCGGCTACGCGTTCCTCGACGACTGTCCCGAGCAGCTCCTCCAGGAGGTCATCACGTTCCCCGTCGGGACGCTCCCGGAGCGGGTCCGGGGGATCCGCGCATGGCGTGACGCCTTGCTCGACGGCCGCCTCCCTCCGGAGGGGACGTGGCCACCGCCCGAAATCGCCGCCCCCGCGCGACGCGCCGCCGAGTCCCTGGGCTTCCTCCGCTTCTGCAAGGGCCAGCCCGAGCTGGTGGACGCCTTCCTGCGCGAAGTGCTCGCGTCGTTCACGCGTCAGGCGTCGGTGGTCCGCGCGGAGCTCGCGGCGCGTCTGCGCGAACTGGAGCAGCTCGAACGTCAGCGCCTGGAGAAGCAGGAGGCCCAGGCGGCGGCGCGAGCGCGGCGGGCCCGCGCCGAAACGCGCATCGACGAGGTCACGCTCGCGCGGCTGCGCCAGCAGGCGGAGCGGGAGGTCGCGCAACGGCCCACGGCGGAGGACGCGGACCTCCTCGCGGCGTGGGGGGAGCGCACGCGCGCGTGGGCGGAGATTGCCGACGTGTTCGGTGACCTCGGCGAGCTGATGGGGCGCGGCTGGGACCTGAGCCTCGGCGTGCTGCGGCACACGGGGTGGATGGACCTCGTTCGTCTCCGGGAGCTCGTCGCGCAGTTGCCGCAGCTCACCGAAGTCGTCCGCTCGCTGGGGAGGCTGCACGCGAGCGACGCCGAAGAGACCGTCTCGGAGACCATCTTCGTCCCCATGCGGCGGCTGGAGGAGGAGCGCCGCGAGACCTGGACGCCGCACATCCCAGCGGAGACCCGGGGCATCGAGCGGAGCGGCGAGCTCGCGAGGATGCTGCCGGCGGAGGCGGTCAACCTCGGGCATCCCAAGCTCCGCTACCTGTGGCACGCGCGCCGGGCGGAGCGCGCGCTGCTCACGTATCGCGTCGAAGGGATTGAAGTGGAGCGGACGCTCGTCGAGCGTGAGCACGAGGAGTCCGTCGAGCGACGCGGCCCACGCCCCACGCGTGGTCCCATCATCACTGTCATCGACACCTCCGGCTCGATGCACGGCGTGCCGGAGCGCGTGGGCAAGGCGCTGGTGCTGGAGGCCCTCCGCACGGCCCACGCGGAGAAGCGCCGGTGCTTCCTCTACGACTACAGCGGCCCGGGCCAGGTGCGGGAGTTCGAGCTGTCGCTGACCGCGGAGGGGCTCGGGCGGCTGCTGACGTTCCTGGGGCAGTCCTTCGGAGGCGGCAGCGACGTGGCCGAGGTCACGGCCAGGGTGGTCCAGCGCCTGGATGCCAATGATTGGAAGCGGGCGGACGTGCTCTTCGTCAGCGACGGCGAGTGGCCGGTGCCGGACGGCCTGCCTCGCCGGGTCGAGCAGGCACGCGAGAAGGGCACCCGCTTTCACGGCGTCCAGATTGGCAACAGGGGCCGCACCGGCCTCCACGCCCTCTGCGACCCGGTCCACGTCTTCCAGGACTGGGCGGCCGTTGGCGGAGGGTAGTGTCGACTTCCTGGCGGCCCCGCTGCGCAAGGACCGGGCACGTTCGTACAGGGATGCGCGCAGACCTGCTTTCCCCCGCCGCCCGCAAGGGACCGGCGCTACATTTCTCGCCAATGCCGCTCGTGTTCCTCCCCGACGCAGAGACGCTGTTCCTCTGGGGCCCCGAGCCCCTGCCGCGCGCGCTCGCCGACCTGGCGGAGCTGGGTGACAACGCCTCGGCGTCGCTCGTGACGCCCGAGGGACTCCAAGAATGCAAGGGGCGCCAGCTCCCCCGGGTCTCCACCGTGGAGCGGCTCGCGGTGACGCGGGCCTCCGAGGTCGAGTCCTTCCCCGGCTCCATCGCCCTGTGGACGCTGGCCAGCAAGCTCGCGCTGGAGCTCGTGGCGCGTGAGCGCGTGGTGCCCACCCTGCTGCGGCGGGGAGAGCGCATCGAGGCGCGCTGGGCCGCGGCGCTCTCCGCGCCCGAGGACGCCAGCCGCGTGGCCGCGCTCGCCCGGAGCATGCCGCCCGGCGCGCACGCCGTCCCCGCGGGCCCCAAGACGGACCGCGCCGTCTGGGCCCCCGACGCCTTGCTGCGCGCCTTCCTCGACGCCACCGTCGACGCCTTCGTGCGCGCCGCGCGCGGTGCTCCTTCGCTGCCATCCCGGCGCCCGTCGACCTGGGACGAGCGCTGGCGCGAGGCGCTCACCAGCGCCCACCGCGACTTCGCCCCGGAGGGCTTCGCCGAGCGCTCCGTCGTCGACGAGCTGACGCGCTGGAGTGAACCCGCGCTCGGCGCCCGGGACAAGCTGCGCGCGTGCTTCCGGCTGGAGCCCCCGAAGGCGGACGGCGAGCCCTTCGTGCTGAGCTTCCACCTCCAGTCCCCAGACGACCCGAGCCTGCTCGTCCCGGCCGAGGACGTCTGGAAGACGCGCGGGCGCAGCCTGGAGAAGCTCGGCCGCGCCTTCCGGGACCCGCAGGAGTCCCTGCTGGAGGCGCTCGGCCGCGCCGCCCGGCTCTTTCCCCCACTGTCCCTGGTGCTGGAGAGCCCGCGTCCCCAGGCCCTGCTGCTGGAGCCCGACACCGCGTGGACGTTCCTCGCCGAAGGCGCCCGCGCGCTCTCCGACGCGGGCTTCGGCGTCATCGTCCCGGGCGAGCTCACCTCGTCAGGCCGGCGCCGCCTGCGCCTGCGCATGCGCGTGGGCGCGGGCACGAAGGCCGCGGGGGTGGTCAGCGGCGCCGCCGGGCTCGGGCTGGACGCGCTGCTGCGCGTGGACTGGGACGCCGTGCTGGGCGACCAGCCGCTCACCGCCCAGGAGCTGGCGCTGCTCGCCCGGCGCAAGGCGCCCCTGGTGCGCTTCCGCGGCGAGTGGGTCGCGGTGGCGCCCGACGAGCTCGACGCCATCCAGCGTCACCTCGCCCAGGGCCCCGGCCGCATGGCGCTGAGCGAGGCGGTGCGCGTGTCCCTGCTCGGCGAGACGCGCCACGGCGGGCTCCCCGTCACCGTGCTCGCCACCGGGGCGCTGGAGGCGCGCCTGCGCCAGCTCCGCGAGGGCGGGAGCACGGCCCAGGACGCCCCGCGCGCGCTGCGCGCCACGCTGCGGCCCTACCAGGCGCGCGGCCTGCACTGGCTGGACACGCTGGCCTCGCTGGGACTGGGCGCCTGCCTGGCGGACGACATGGGCCTGGGCAAGACGGTGCAGGTGCTGGCCTTCCTGCTGCGGCGGCTCGAACAAGCGCCTGACGAGCAGCGCCCCACGCTGCTGGTGGCCCCCACCTCCGTTGTGGGCAACTGGGAGCGCGAGGTCGCCCGCTTCGCCCCCGCCCTGCGCCTGACGCCCCACTACGGCGCCGAGCGGGCCCGCGCGGCGCGCGCCTTCCCTCGCGCGCCCGGGGCCGTGGTGCTCACCACCTACGGCCTGCTGCGCCGGGACGCCGCGCTGCTCGCGGGCGTGGCGTGGGGCGCGGTGGTGCTCGACGAGGCGCAGAACATCAAGAACGCGGCGTCCGCCACCGCCCGCGCGGCCCGGGCGCTGCGCGCCACCCAGCGCTTCGCGCTCACCGGCACGCCGGTGGAGAACCGCCTGGCGGAGCTGTGGTCCATCCTGGAGTTCGCCAACCCTGGCCTGCTGGGGCCGCTGGAGACGTTCCGGCGCGAGCTGGCGCTGCCCATCGAGCGCCACGGCAACCCGGAGGCCGCGGCCCGGCTGCGCCGCCTCGTCAGCCCCTTCGTCCTGCGCCGCCTCAAGAGCGACCCGGCCATCATCTCCGACCTGCCCGCCAAGAACGAGATGAAGGTCGTCTGCACGCTCACGCGCGAGCAGGCCACGCTCTACAAGGCGGTGGTGGACGAGGAGCTGCGGCGCATCGAGGAAGCCGACGGCATGGAGCGCCGGGGCCGCGTGCTGGCGCTGCTGCTGTACACGAAGCAGATCGCCAACCACCCGGCGCAGTACCTGGGGGAGTCCGGCCCCCTGCCGGGGCGCTCGGGGAAGCTGGCGCGCGTGGTGGAGATGCTGGAGGAGGCCCTGGCCGCTGGCGACAAGGCGCTCGTCTTCACGCAGTTCCGAGAGATGGGCGACAAGCTGGTGACGCACCTGTCCGAGCGCCTGGGGCACGAGGTGCTCTTCCTGCACGGCGGCACGTCCCGCAAGGCGCGCGATGAGCTGGTGCGGCGCTTCCAGGAGGAGCCCCACGGCCCGCGCGTCTTCGTGCTGTCCGTCAAGGCGGGGGGCACGGGGCTCAACCTGACGGCGGCGAACCACGTCTTCCATTACGACCGCTGGTGGAACCCCGCCGTCGAGGACCAGGCCACGGACCGCGCGTACCGCATTGGCCAGACGCGCGCGGTGCAGGTCCACAAGCTGGTGTGCGCGGGCACCGTCGAGGAGAAGGTGGACCGCCTGCTCGACCAGAAGCGCCAGCTCGCCGACAGCGTCGTGGGCACGGGCGAGCACTGGGTGACGGAGCTGGACACCGCCGCGCTGCGCGAGCTGTTCTCCCTGTCCGAGGGCGCCATCGCGGATGAAGGCGAGGAGGACGGGGACGTCGCGCGCGCCCCGCGCTCGAAGGGCCGCACGCGCGCGAAGAAGGCGGTGTCACGATGAGCGGCAGGGACTTCTGGGGCTGGCCGTCCACGCCGAAGCGCCCGCCGCCCGCGCACGGCATCAAGATGAAGAAGGCGGGCACCACCTGGTGGGGGCAGCGGTGGCTGGAGGCGCTGGAGCGCGTCCTGGGCGGAGACTCGGGGCGGCTGTCCCGGGGGCGGACGTATGCGCGGGCGGGGCGCACGCATGACCTGGTCGTCCAGCGCGGCAAGGTGACCGCGCGGGTGACGGGCTCGCGCCCGAAGCCCTATGCCATCTCGTTGACGCTCAAGCAACTCGACGAGGGCGTCTGGGAGAAGGCCATCGCGGGGATGGCGGGCAGGGCGCAGTACGCCGCGGAGCTGCTCGCGGGGACGATGCCCCAGGCCATCGACGACGTCTTCCTCGCGGCGGGGGGCAGCCTCTTCCCCCGAAACCGCAAGGAGCTGATGACCGCGTGCTCGTGTCCGGACTGGGGCGACCCGTGCAAGCACGTCGCCGCGACGCACTACGTCCTGGGCGAGGCGTTCGACAGGGACCCGTTCCTCCTGTTCGAGCTGCGCGGCCGGACGAAGGAGCAGGTGCTGAGCGCGCTGCGGGCCGCGCGTGGAGCAGGCGCGGACGGGGAGGGGGACACGCCGCGCGGCGCGGCGAAGCGGCGGCGGGCGGCGGCGGACGTGCCCGTGATTCCAAGCGTGAAGCCGGGCAAGCTGACGCGGGCCAGCTACGACGCCCCGCGCGAGCCGCTGCCGGCGCTGAGCTTCACCTTCGACGCCCCTGCCGCCGACGGCGCGGTGCTGCGGCAGTTGGGGGCGCCGGCGTCCTGGAGCGCGGAGGCCGCGCCCGGAGAGGTGCTCGCGCCCCCGGTCCGCGCGGCGGCGGAGCGGGCGCGGCGCATCGCGCTCCAGGAGCCAGGGGATGCGGACGCGCCGGCCAAGGCGCCGCGGGGCCGGAGCCGCGCGAAGCCGCCAGCGCCTCGCGCGAAACGTGGGCAGCGCGGCTGAGGGGCGGCCCGCGCGGCGAGGCCGTGGGGGTGGTGACGGGAGTCACCAGGGCACGAACGCCTGTCACCAGCTCGCGCGCACGCGGCGGGGCCGTGGCGCCACCCGCGGCCCGCAACCGCTGGGATTGACAGGGCCTCCCGGGTGCGGCCCCTGACGCTTCGGCTGGCCCGGGAGTTGCTGTTGGGTTCAGCAAGCTTCCCCGTTAACTCCTCAACCCCATCGACTTCAGGAGTCCCTCCCATGAAAGGCATCAAGCTCGGCGGCTTGTTCAAGAGCCCCTCCGTCCCCAAGAGCCCCTCGGCCTCTGGCAGCGGGACGAACAAGCCGAGCGCCCCTCCGGCCGTGGAGTCGAAGCCCACGCCCAAGCCGAGCCCCATCCAGGACGGGTTCGACGCGCCGGGCAGCAAGCCCTCCACCAGCAAGGTGAACACCCCGCCCACGCAGCAGCCGGGCAAGGACGTCACCTCGTCGTTCGGCGCGAACCCGCTGGGCTACTCGGGGCAGAACGTGCTGAACGCCTACAACATGTTCCCGGGCGGCGCGCCCCAGGGCGTGGCCCTGCCCACCGCGCAGAAGCCCTTCGTCAACGCCAATGACTCGAAGGTGACGCTCAACGCCCACCAGCACCAGGGGAACACGAACCTGTCCGTGTCGCCCGCCGGTGGCCAGGGCATCCCCGCGCACTACATGCACTACCTCTCCACGGGCGAGGGCAAGTTCGCGGGCATCCAGGGCGTGCCGCTGCACCCGCGTCCGGGCGAGCCGAACACGGTGGTGACGGGCGCGCTCAACGGCTGCGCCGTCCACGCCCTGCACGACACGAAGAACAACAACCTGTCGTTCCTCCACCACGCGGACTACTCGAAGAACGGCAAGGCGGAGCTGGACGGCTTCCTCTCGCAGCACCCGAACCTCAGGCCGGCGGGGAGCTTCACGCCTGGCGACTACTCGCACCCCACCGGCAAGTACGGCGACCCGACGGGCGCCACGCCCTTCATCCAGTACTCCCAGGGGGCCGGCGGCCAGCCGGGGCAGTGGAACATCGTCGGTCAGCTCAACACCTACAAGAACGGTGGCACCCCGGGTGGCCGCCCCGAGCTGATGCGCCCCACGGACCTCCAGGTGCCCTTCATGCAGACCGTCCCGGTGGACGTGCCCTGAGCTGCCGCCGGGCTCGCCGTTGAGTAGCGGCTCGCCCTGGCCATCCGTTGGATTCCCGCCGCGCGTCCGCCGCGTCCGTTCATGAGGCCACACCGGGAGGTGGCCTCCCTGTGCCATGCGCCGCGTCGTGCGTAGGGTTCGCGCGACGCATGGCCACCCTGGACTCCTCAGCTCCCTCCTGGCTCACGCGCGGTGCGCTGTTCAGCGGCAAGCTGCTCGTCATCGCCGCGGCGGTGGTGGCGCTCGTGCTGCTCCTGGCACGGCTCTACCTCATCGTCCTTCCAGCCGTGGTGGCGCTGCTGCTGGCGACCTTGCTGCATCCCCCCGTCCGGTGGCTGTCCGCCCACCGGGTGCCCCGGGCGCTCGCGACGGTGCTGGTGCTGCTGGCGCTGCTCCTGGTGGGGGCGGCGGGGATGTTCCTGCTCGTGCCCCGCATCGTCCAGCAGGTCAGCGCGGCGGGTTCGAACGTGCAGGCGGGGTTGGACGGCCTCCTCGACTGGATGACGCAAAAGCTCCCCGTGTCTCGGGAGCAGCTTGACGGCCTGTTCGAGCAGGGGCTCGACTTCGTGAAGTCGAACGCCGGGCGCATCACCACGGGCGTCCTCGCGGGCGCCAACTTCGCCGCGCAGGCCGTGGCGGGCGGGCTGCTGACACTGGCGCTGCTGTTCTTCTTCGTGAAGGACACCGAGCAGCTCGGGGGCTGGGTGCTGGCGCGGGCCTCTCCGGAGCGCAGGGACACGGTGCGCGCGGTGGGCCTGCGCGCCTGGAAGACGCTCAGCGGCTACCTGCGCGGCGTCGTCATCATCGCGCTGGTGGACGCGGTGGGCATCGGCGCGGGCCTGGCCATCATCGGCGTGCCGCTGGTGCTCCCGCTGGCGGCGCTCACCTTCGTGGGCGGGTTCTTCCCTGTCATCGGCGCCACCCTGGCGGGCGGGGTCGCGGTGCTGGTGGCCTTCGTCACCAACGGGCCGCTCGACGCGCTCCTGGTCCTGGCCGTGGTGCTGGGCGTGCAGCAACTGGAGGGCAACGTCCTGGAGCCCCTGGTGATGGGACACGCGGTGCCGCTGCACCCGGTGGTCATCCTGCTGTCCATCACCGCCGGGGGCGTGCTCTTCGGCGTGGCCGGCGCCTTCCTCTCCGTGCCCGTCGCCGCGGTCCTCTCCGCCGCGGGCAACGAGCTGCGCCTGCGCAACGAGGCGCGCGTCCTGGAGAAGCCCTCGACGATTTCACCGCCATGAGCCGGCGGCGGCGTCAGGGGAAGTGGTCCACCACGTGGGCGTTGGACCACGGACGCGCGCGGGTGTGGCCGGGCCGTGAGCCGGGGTACTTGGACATGCCCGTCTCGTTGCCCAGGATGAAGCACACCGGGTACTCGCTGCCGTCCGGCGTCCTCACGCGCGTATAGCGGCCCTGGATCTTCTCGCCGCCCGTCCAGATGCGCCCGTAGAGGAGCGTGTTGACCGGGAGGCGGCCCATGGGCTCATCGAGTCGGCTGGTGATGGGGCCGTCGCTGACGACGATGCTGTAGTTCGTCTGGTACGAGTCGTCCGGCTGCTGAAGGTCGAACTGGATGTGCCCGCCAAGCACCAGGTCAAGCCCGAGCTGACGCATGGACTCCAGGGCTTCGGAGGGGCAGCGCGCGGGCTCGGGCCGGACCTGCGTGCCTGAGCAGGCATTGAGACTGGCCGCTGTGAATGCAGCCAGCAAGTAACGGTGGAGTCGGGGGGCGCAGCGCGCGAGTGGCTCGGTCGTGGACATGGCATCTCCCGGCCATGGCGGCTCGGCGGTGGAATACGGAAGGGCCGTGGCGGGTGTGCCAGTGTCGGCTGGTCCTGCGGTGCGCGCCAGTTGCTGAACAGGATGGGACGGAGCGGGCGCGCCATGCGGCGGGCCCAGGAGCATCAGTCCCCAAGCCATGCACGCAACCAACGTCAGGCCTCCGGCGACTCGCGGCCACCGGCTCTTGGGCCGCGGCTCCGGCGGGCTCGTTGGGTCCGTGCGAGGTTGCGTCTGCACCTCCGAGAACACCCGGCGTCGCAGCCAGCGGCCCATGCGATGGTGCTGAACCCGGGCCGCGCGCAGGGCGCTCGCATGGAGCAGGGCCGTTTCGTCTCCCGGTGCCACGGGGCCCCAGGTGTCCTCGTCGCGTGTCGTGCGGGTCGCCGTGGAGGGCCCCTCGTACCAGCCGAACAGCGGGACGTCCCAGTCCGGGCCCGCGTGCGCCTGGGCCCGTTGGACTTCCCGGGCGAGGTCCCCCGCGCTGCGCGGCCGGGCCTCGGGGGCGAACGCGAGCAGTCCCTCAATCCAGCGTGCGAACGGCTTGGGCACACGCGGGTTGAGGGCACGCAAGGTGGCGGAGGTCACTGGGGCGTGCGCCGTGTCCAGGACGAGCGGCGGATACTGCTCCACCACCAACCGGTGAAAGGTGACGCCCACCGCGTACAGCTCGTCCGCCACTGTGTAGGGGTAGTGCTCAAAGGGGGCGGTCTGCCGTGGAGCCTTCATGCTCCAGAGGATGGCCTGGGGGCTGCGATAGGGCCCGGTCCCTGGCGGCAGCCGCGCGGCGGAGGTGATCGGGGCGGCACGGGGATGCCAGCCCGCGCCCCAGTCCAGCACCACCAGCCTCCCGTGCTCCTCGACGCGGAGGTTCTCCCCCTTGAAGTCGCGGTGAAGCACCTGCTTGCGATGCGCGGCGTCCAAGGCCCACGCGGCCTGCACCAGCAGTCCGGCGACGTGCCGCGCCGTCGGATTGCGCGCCCGAGACCAGTCATACAGCGTGTTGCCTCGCACATGCTCCATCACGAGGTAGGGATAGGCGGAGGCCCCTGCGCGCCAGGTTCCCGTCGCTTGCAGCCGCACCACGCCCGGGTGACGAAGCAGGTGAAGCGTCCGTGCCTCGCGCTGGAAGCGGGGGTCGCCGGGGGCGTGGGCCAGCTTGAGCGCGTAGCTGCGGCCTTCGGGGCGCGAGCGCACTTCATACACCGTGCCGTTGCCACCGCCTCCGATGCGGCGCTCCACCCGCCAGCCCTCCACGCGGGTGCCGGAAGGCAGGGCCTGTGGAGACAGCACGAGGGGGCCTGGGGTAGCTGCGTTCGACTCCAGTCGCATGACGGATTCCTTCAAGGCTGCCGAGCACGTCTACGGTTTCAGGTGCGCCCAGCGCGCGCCGCGGCGCCGGCCCGTGTCCCAAAGCTCCAGCGCGTAGGCGGGTGGCGGGCGCGTGGGGGCGGGCCACTGCACGACAGCGATTGCGCTCTGTCCGGGTCGCAGACGCGGCTCCTTCAACAGCAGGGGCAGCTCCATCGTGTCGCCTGTTGGGCGCCCCTTCGTGTCCAGCGCTGTCAGCCGCGCGATGCCCGGCTGCCAGGGCGCCTCGCCCGGTGGGTTCTCCAACTTCACCGCGAGCGCCACCCACGCGCCGGAGCGATAGCTGCGAAGCTTGAGGACCTTGAGCCCCGCTTCGCCGACTGGGTCATCCATCCACTTGAAGAGAACCCTCTCGTGGCCAATGGCGCCGGAGAGGATGGCGCTCGCGAGCCCCGGTTGTGGCAGCGGCCGACGCGCCGTGGCCAGCCGGGCCTCCAGCAGTGCGTTGCGCTCACGCAACGCCACCAGCTCGGCTTCCAGTTGGGCCACGGTGGCGGGGTGGCGCCGGACGTCGACGACCGAGTCCACCACGTTGCCTTCGGTGGTCAGCTCCAGGACGAGCCGCTGTGGCGCGGCTGCGTCCGTGAAGCGCAGCACCAGGGGCGGGACGCCCTTGGCTGGGATGGCGACGGCGGGCTGGAGCAGCAGGTGCGTCCCGGTGACGTCCAGCCGGGAGAACAGGCCGCGCAGGGCCTCGGGCAGCTCACCTTCCAGCGCGGCGTCCGAGTCGAGCAGCACGGTCGTCACCGCGCCGGGCGCCAGCCGGAGCCGCTGGACGGGCTCACCCGCGCCCGCGCTCAGGGCCACGGCCCGCTCGACACGCCGCCAGCGTTTCGTGTTCGGCGTCTGGGCCAGCGCCGCCGAACCCAACAGGAGCACCACCGCCGTCATCACCAACGAGCCAGGGGGGAACACGCAGGGGCAACCTCCAGGGTTCTAACCTACTCGACAGGGATGACACGGCGGGACGCCTGAACGCGCCTCCGTCTGGCACCTTGGAATGGGCGATGTCTACCTGAAAGGTAGTCAGGTTCGCGCAGGACGTTCAGCGGTCGTCGGGGATACCTCCGCCACACGCCGGAAGAAAAAGCACCGGGCCCGCGATGGGGTGCCCCGCGTGTTGGCGTCTTCCACTTCGAGCGCCGCCTTCCATACCCCTGGAGAGGTATCCACCGCCGTCCCTGGCGTCGCTATGAGGGAACGTCATGGGAGAGCAGAGCGCGTCTCGGCTGGAGGGCGACCGCTATCAGCACCTGCTGAGCTGGTACGAGCTGCTCCGGCTGCTCGACGCGGGCAGTCCCTTCTCGCACGGCTATGTCGAGCACCCGGCGGCGGGCTCGGCGGACGACGTGACGCTGCACGCCCGGCCCGGTGTCGGCGTGGCCAGCCGGTACATGCAGGTGAAGTGGCACGTCGACCACCGGGACACCTATTCCCTGGCGGGGTTGGTGACGCCGCCTCGTGTGGGCCGCTCCCTGCTGCGGAAGCTGCTGGAGAGCTGGCTGGTGCTGCGGCCCCTGGGGCCCGTCGAAGTCTGGCTGTTGAGCAACTGGGCGTCGGCGTCGGACCTGGGGCGCTATCTGCATGGCAGGGACCACTGCTTCACCGACGCGTTCTTCGTCCAGCCGCAGCGAGGCGCCCTGAAGGCGCACTGGGCGGCGTGGGAGCAAGGGCTCGGGGTGCCGGCCGAGACGCTGCGGGCGTTCTGCAAGGACTTGCGCTTGCGACTCGGCGTGGGCGGCATCGCCGACGTAGAGGAGCAGGTGGACGACCGGATGGGGCGGCTGGGCCTGCGCATGGGACGGCAGCCGCGAGCCATCGCGATGGACGGGCTCCGGGAGTGGATTGAGGTCGGTGGCGGCAGGAAGTACGTCACCCCGGAGTCGCTGCGGGAGGCCCTGCGCGCGTGGGGGCTGCTGGCCTCACGCGAGGACGCGCCCACCGTGAGCCTCTGGATTCATGGGTGGGCGCGGCGCGTGTGGGAGCAGCCACCCACCGAGGAGTTGGACTGGACGCCGCACTACGACCGCGACACGCGGACGGTGCCGTCGGAGGCGGTGTGGCGGGACGCGCTGCTGCCTTCGCTGCTGGCCGCGCGACAGCGACTGTCGAGGCGGCCTGACGGCGCGTTGATTGACCTGCGGGGCAAGCTGCCGCTGAGCACGGTGCTGGCGGTGGGCTTCCACTTCCCGGAGGTGGGCGGCTACCGCTTCCGCGTCGAGCAGCCCACGCGAGGGGAGACCTTCTTGTGGCGCTCGGACGCGAAACCGTCCTCGCGCAGGTTGCGGGTCACCGGGCACGAGGGCGACGCGGACGCCACGGGGTTGCTGGTGGTGTTCCAGTTGACGGGGGACGCGCGCGCGGACGTGGAGCGCTTCATGGCCGAGCGGCCGGGGCACTTCCGCGCTGTGCTCTACCTGGAGCCGGAGGACGGGCCGCATGACGGCGCCGTGGGCTCGGCCGCGGACGCGGTGGCCTTCGCCGTCCAGGCGCGTGAGCAGCTCCGGCGCGCGCGCAACGAGCTGCGCACGGCGAGCACGCACCTCATCCTCTACGCCCCCGCCGCGTGCTGCGTGTTCCTGGGGCAGCGGCTCAACGCCGTGGGCCCCGTCGTGTCCTACGAGCGCACCGGGGATGGGCGCTACGCGCCCGCGCTCACGCTGCAGACGGGGTGAACGTCATGCCGCCGATTCCAGCCCACACGCCTTGTTCTGAGTGCAGCACCCTCCGGAGAGGTCCTTCACATGCCTGCCATTGACCTGCTGTTCCCCGTTCAGGGCGGCCCGGTGCCGATTGACCATGCCTATCCCCTGTTTTCTTCGCTCTCCCGTCGCGTTCCCGGACTGCATGAACGCAAGGATGTGGGGGTCTTCAATCTGCGCGGGACCCGGATGGATAGGCAATGGCTCCGGATGGAGAGCGGTACGCTGCGGTTACGCTGTGGCCCGGAGGCGCTCCCGGACCTCCTGGCGCTGGCTGGGAGCTCGCTGGCGCTCGCGGGCCAGGCGCTGCGCTTGGGAATGCCCACCGTCTACCCGCTGCTGGCGACACCGACGACGCTCTCGGCGCGAATCGTCACCTTCAAGCACGCGATGGACGAGGCGACGTTTCAGGCCTCCACGCTGAGATTCATGGCGGCGCTGGGGTGTTCCGGGACGCCCTATGTGGGGCGGCGGCGCATGGTCGCCATCGCCGGGAGCAAGGTGATCGGCTTCGCGCTCACCGTGAGCGGGCTGTCACCCGAGTCCTCCCTGGTGCTCCAGGAGCGGGGACTCGGCGGACGGCGTCACATGGGCTGTGGCCTCTTCCTGCCCCCACGTCTTCCCGTGGCCTTGAATGCGGCGGAGGGCGAGGCGGCGGGGAACTCCATGTGATGGCGGCTACGCACCTGCTGGCCAAGGGCGTCCGGCAGGGCGCCGCCCCCGTCACGCTCAATGTGATGCCGAGAGGCATTGGGCAACTTCATCCGAGGCTCATCGTTACGGCTTGGTCCAGCCATGCGCGCAGCGCCTCGCCTTCAATCCGGACGGGCGCGTTCTCGTGACCGAGATCAACCCAGGAGGCTTGGGCCGCCTGTAATCCGACGGCGCCGTGGAGCGCTGCCCCGGAAAGCCGCGCGCCATGAAGGACCGCACCTTCCAGAAGTGCGCCTCGGAGATTCGAGGACGCGAGGTTGGCGTTGACCAGGTAGGCGCCGCGAAGGTCCGCGCATTGAAGGTCCGCGCCTTGGAGATCTGCTTCGTAGAAGCTGGCTCGGAGCGCGTTCACATGCGTCAGAATGGCCCCGCGAAGCACCGCATGGTCCAGGTTGGCCTTTGAAAGCTGCGTCCTGGAGAGGCTGGCATTGATGAAAGATGCGGACGCCAGGTTGGCGTGGGCGAGCTTCGCCATGTCCAGACTGCATCCATCCAGGCGTGTCCCAGGGAGCGCGGCCTCCGATAGATCTCGCGACGACAGGTCGAGTGAGGACAAGTCAGCGTCCTCCAGGTGGAGACGCTTGCCTTGCTGTCCCACGGAACGCAGCCATTCCGCATGCCAAGCCAAGGCCTTGATGAGCTCCGAATTCATGGTCGCACTCTGGTTTAGTTGAGAAGTCATGGGTTCAACACACGCGCTGCACGGCGAAATTTTCGGGCCGACTCCGAGGCTGGCTGCTCACCGCGTGTCCTCAATAGGCCATGCTTTCGCGCATGGCCAATGCCGTTGGCGTGAACAAGATGTCCGGCACCCGTTCACGCAACCGCGAGTACTCGGGTCGTGCCTTCAAGTAGGCATGTTGCTCTGGGAGCGCGGACAGGTCGACAGCGGGGTAGAAGTGACCAACGCTCGCCCACGTTGCGCCACAACCAGGGCACGCCGAGAGCCCTGGCAGCTTCCACCGGTGTGTTGCGTTGAAGTCGCCATTGTAGCGGGAAGTCGCGGCGGTATCTTCAACGAGCCAGTAGTAGCGAGTCATTCGTCCGAAGAGTCAATCCTGGTTGTACTCCTTGCGCCACGCTGCCCTCCGCAATCCGCGGTTGCATCGAAAAATGGCGGCGGATGCGAACTTTCTACTGATCTTGTTTTGCCTGAGTTGCTCGTTGACGCAAGCTGAACCACCTGACAGTGCTCGTGCATGCAGTCAACGGGAGGTCGCACCCACCACATGCACACGTCAACCCATTCAAAGTCGTTCCGCTCATCCAATCCCAGCCGGAGCGCCTTCCTGAGCGCCGCCGCGTTCACCGCCGCGCTGGCGCTGAACCTGGCACCCACCGTCGCCCACGCCCAGGTGTCACGGACGCTGAGCACGCCGTCCCCGTCACCGCAGGCGCAGAAGGTCTTCGACCTCCTGGTGACGCTGGAGAACAACAGCCGCAACGGCGTCTCGAAGCAGACCATCATGGGGCAGCACTGCGAGGCGCAGAAGGAGCGCTACGCGGGCGAGTACTGGGTGCGGGTGGGCGATATCGCGGGGCGCCGTCCAGGCTTCGTGGAGTTCGACTTCGGGCCGGGCAACTACGGGCCCACGTACCAGGCGCCCTATGTGGACACGTCGGTGGGCTTCGCGCGCGACCGCTTCCTCTTCGGCGAGGGCATCGTCGGCTTCAGCTTCCACCAGTCCTATCCGGGCGCATCGGTGAAGAGCTGGGAGAACAACTTCCGGCAATCGTGGATGGATTCCAACTGGTTCGGCCGGGTCATCAACTGGCAGGCGAACACGGCGGAGTACCGCGCGCTCCTGGCGGACCTGTCCTTCGCGGCGGACAAGCTCACCATCCTGAAGCAGCTCAACGTGCCGGTGCTGTACCGCCCGTTCCACGAGATGAACAAGCGCCCCAACGCGTCACCGTTCTGGTGGTCCAACCAGGACCCGGCCCAGTACCGGCAACTGTGGGTCATCATGCATGACTACCTGGTGAAGACGCGCGGGTTGGACAACCTCCTCTTCGTCTGGTCGCCCTACGAGTGGGACGGCACCTACGGCGGTGACCCCTGGAGCTACTACCCGGGCGACGACCGCGTGGACGTGGTGGCGGTGGACATCTACCACGGCAATCCCTACTTCCCGGACCGCTTCTACACGGACCTGGGCTCGCGCTACCGCAAGCCGCGCATGCTGGCGGAGACAGACAAGCTCCCGGTGCGCTGGGGCGACAGCCGCTACGCCACCGTGTCGGAAATCGACGCGCGGCCGTGGGTCCTCTGGTCCGTGTGGGGCGACACGCTGCTCTACAACGTGGGCACCACCACGCTGAATGACTGGAACGTGTCCAGCAACCACAAGGCCATCCGCGACAGCTACAGCTACCACGACGGCAGCCTATGGCGCGTGCTCACCGGCGGCTCCAACCCCACGTACAACTGGGGCGCGCTGCGCTGAATCGCGGGCCCTGAGCGAGAAGGCGGCTCAGGCGCCCGCGGCGGCGACCTCGGCCCAGAGCGTGTCGCCCTCCAGCACCTGGTTCAGCGGCGCGCGCCGCTCGGAGACGCGCAGCAGCACGGCGGCGAGCTGGTCCAGGTGGATGGGCCGCATGTTCCGCAACGGAGGCAGGCGGGTGAGGGCGCGCAGCACGGGATGGATGTGGTGGTACTCGCCCTCGAAGGCGGGCGGGCGCACCACCGTCCACGGGATGCCGCTGTCGCGCACCAGTCGCTCCGCCTCCGCCTTGGCCTTGAGGTACGCGCCCACCGGCCGGCCCGCGCCCACCGAGCTGAGCAGCACCAGGTGGTCCACGCCCGCGCGCTTCGCCGCTGCCACGAGCTGCCGCGTGGTGCCGATGTCGCTCGTCTCGTAGGTGTCGCCAGCGCTGAAGCGCTTGCGCATGGTGCCAATCAACTGGAGCACTGTGGTGCAGCCGCGCATCATCTCCACCAGCATCTCGCCGTCAGACAGCTCCACGACGGCCTTGTGGGGCCAGGGGCGGACCCTGTCGCTGTCCGCGCTCTTCGGCCGTACGTGCGCGAGGACAGGCGGCGCACCGCGCGCCAGCGCCTGTCGCATCAGCGTGCGGCCCGTGGCGCCCGTGGCGCCAGCGACGAAGAGATGACGAGAGGGCGTGTTCATGGCGGACCCCAGCGGAAGACGGACGGCACGTCGAGCGAGCCCGCGAGATGACGCGGGCCGCCGCCTCTTCATCACACTGCGTCCCACGAGCCCAGCGCGGCGTGGCGCTCCGTGTCGGATGAGGCACACGCCGCGGCGCCAGTCCGGGTGTTGAACAACCATCAAATGACAGAGTCACCCACCTGGTATGCGCTGACCTGCCGGCCCGTGGTGGTGGCGGGCTTCGATGGGGGCGCTTCCTGGCGGGGCTGGAGGCCAGCGGGGGCAAACATCCCGGAGGGAGGGCGAGGAGGCGGTGTACGACATCGCTTGGAGCTGAGCATTGACGGATGGGGCGTGCTAGTGACGGCCTGAAATGTCGACGCCTTCGCCCACCCCCTCTTCGTCCACGGGTTTCTCGGACACCCAGGCCCAGCTCTCCGCCACCCTCCGCGCGCTGTCCGCGCGGCTGCCTGAATCCCTGACGGTGCGGGAGCTGATGCAGGCGTGTGGCGAGCAAGGCCTGCTGCTGTTCTGCTGCATCCTGACCTTCCCCTTCCTGCTGCCCGTGTCGATTCCGGGCGTGTCCACGGTGTTCGGGCTGCTCATCGTCCTCATCGGCGTGGGCGTGACGTTCAACCGGACGCCCTGGCTGCCCCGCAAGCTGCTGGACAAGCCGCTGCTGCGCACCAACCTGGCGCCGGCGTTGGACAAGGGCGCGGAGGTCTTCACCAGGTACGTGGACAAGATGAGCAAGCCGCGGCTGCTGGCGCTCACGCACGGCGCCAGCACCAACCGCTTCAACGGCTTCATGCTCTTCTTCGCGGGCGTGCTGCTGATGATGCCGTTCGGCCTGATTCCCTTCAGCAACACGCTGCCCGCGCTGGCCGCGCTCTTCTTCGCCATCGGCATCCTGCAGCGCGACGGCTACTTCATCCTCATGGGGCATGGGATGACGGTGGGGTCGCTCACCTACTTCACCGTCATCATCTACGGCGCCGTGCAGGGGGGCCGCACCCTGGCCAGCGTCTTCGGCGGGGGCTGAGCCCGTGCCTGGGTAGTGGCTGACCTGCCGCCCAGGCTCGCCTTCCTTGCCCGGTGCGCCGGGCCTGCCGGTGTGTCGGGAATCAGTCCTACCGCCGCCGGGGGTTCCCGTTATCATCGGCGCGGGCGGCCCCCCTTGATGCGTCAATCTCCTCACGAAACCCGGCACCCGCCGGAGGATGCGGCGCGTCGCCACGCGGAGGGCGAGGTCGTGGGCGGCCGTTACCGCATCCTCGACTTCCTGGGCCGGGGCGGTGCGGGCACGGTGTGGCGCGCGCAGGACCTGCTGGCGGGCCCCGTCGCGGTGAAGCGGCTGCACCAGACGCTGGAGGACCTGGCGCGGCTGCCCCGGCTGCCCGAGGGCGAATACACCCCGTCTTCCATTGCCCGACACGAGCTGGCGCTGTCGCTGGCGCACGAGTTCCAGACGCTCGCCTCGCTGCGCCACCCGCACGTCATCAGCGTGCTGGACTACGGCTTCGACGCCGAGCATCGGCCCTACCTGGCCATGGACCTGCTGGAGGACGCGCGGCACCTGGTGCAGGCGGGCACGGGGCAGCCCTTGCGCGTGCAGGTGGGGCTGCTGGTGCAGACGCTGATGGCGCTGGCGTACCTGCACCGGCGCGGCATCATCCACCGCGACCTCAAGCCCGCCAACGTGCTGGTGGCCCACGGGCAGGTGAAGGTGCTGGACTTCGGCCTGGCGGTGGGGCGCGAGCACGTCCACCGGGCGCAGCCGGGCGGCACGCCGGGCTACCTGGCGCCGGAGCTGTTCGAGGACCAGCCGCCCTCGGAGGTGACGGACCTCTTCAGCGTGGGCGCCATGGCCAGCCAGATGATGTTCGGCCGGCTGCCGCATGCCGGACAGGTGCCCTCGCCGCCGGACTTCCCGCCCGCGCTGAAGGCCGTGCTGGAGCGGCTGGTGTCGCCGGACCCGAAGCTGCGGCCCCGCGACGCGGACGCGGTGATTGCCGAGCTCTGCGCCGCCACCGGTGAGCCGCTGCCGCCCGAGTCCGCCGCCGCGCGCGAGAGCTTCCTCCAGGCCGCGCGCTACGTGGGCCGGGTGGCGGAGCAGGCGCGGCTGTCCACCGTGCTGGAGTCGGCGATGGTGGGCCGCGGCGGCGCGTGGCTGGTGGGTGGGGAGAGCGGCGTGGGCAAGTCGCGGCTGCTGGAGGAGCTGCGCGCGCTGGCGCTGGTGAAGGGCGCGGTGGTGCTGCGGGGCCAGGGCGTGGCGGCGGGCGGCAGCCCATACCAGGAGTGGCGCCCGGTGCTGCGCTGGCTGGCCATCCTCACCACGCTGAGTGAGCGCGAGGCCAGCATCCTCAAGCCGCTGGTTCCGGACCTCGAGGCGCTGCTGGGGCACCCCGTCGCGGACCCCGCCGAGGTGGGCGCGGACATGGTGCAGGCGCGGCTGCTCCAGGTGGTGGAGGACGTGTTCGCGCGGCTGGCCCAGCCCGTGGTGGTGGTGCTGGAGGACCTGCACTGGGCGGGCGATGAGTCGCTGCATCTGCTCTCACGGCTCGCCACGCGGGCGGTGGCGCTGCGCCTGTTGTTCATCGGCAGCTTCCGTGACGATGAGGCGCCCGCGCTCCCCTCGGCGCTGCCGGGCCTGTCGCTGCTGCGGCTGCCTCGGCTGGACGCCCGGGAGGTCTCCATCCTCAGTGAGTCCATGATGGGCGCCCCCGGAGCCCGGCCGCACCTGGTGGACCTGCTGCTGCGCGAGACGGAGGGCAACCCCTTCTTCCTCGTGGAGGTGGTGCGGGCGCTGGCGGAGGAGGCGGGAGGGCTGGACCGGCTGGGTGACATGGCGCTGCCGGAGCGCGTCTTCGCTGGCGGCGTGCGCAGGCTGGTGCAGCGGCGGCTGGAGAAGGTGCCGGTGCCGTCGCGCGAGCTGCTGCAGGTGGCCGCCATCGTCGGGCGGCAGGTGGACGTGCCGCTGCTGCGACGGGCCGCGCCGGAGGTGGACGTGGAGCGCTGGCTGACGGACTGCGCGGCGGCGGCGGTGCTGGACGTGGCGGATGGGCGCTGGCGCTTCGCGCACGACAAGCTGCGCGAAGGGGTGCTGGATGACTTGCCCGTGGATGCGCGGCCCGCGCTGCACCGGCGCGCCGCGCTGGCGATGGAGGCGGCGCACGGGCAGCGCGCGGAGTGGACGGCGGCGCTCACCTACCACTGGGGCATGGCGGGGGATCCGCTGCGGGAGGCGCGCTATGCGCGGCGCGCGGGCGAGGAGGCCCTGCGCGTGGGCGCGTGCCGCGAGGCGCTGCCCTTCCTCACCCGGGCGCTGACACGGGTGACCGAGGTGGGGGGCGACGCGATGACGCTGGGGCACCTGGAGGCGCACCTGGCGGAGACGCGCTTCCAGTTGGGGGAACTCCAGGCCTTTCGTGAGCACGCGGAGCGCGCGCTGCGGCACTTCGGCTGGCCGGTGCCGTCCAGTCGCATGGGCTGGGCGCTGGGGACGCTGGGGCAGGGCCTGCTGCGGCTGGCGCAGAGCTCCCGGCCGGAGGACTACGACGAGGAGACGGAGGAGCGGCGGCGGGTGCGGCGCGTGGCGGGGCGGCTGCTGATGCGGCTGCTCGATGCGTTCATCTATGCGCACCAGGCGCTGCCCGTCCTCTGGTCCGGCCTGCGCGCGTTGAACCTGTGCGAGCCGGCGGGCGCGTCGCCGGAGCTGGCGCGGAGCTACACGAGCATGGCGGTGGTGGCGGGCACGCTGCCCATCCGGGCGGTGGCGGAGACGTGGGCCCGCCGCGCGTTGGAGGTGGCCGAGCGCGTGGGCAACCCCGCGGACCTGGCCTTCGTGCTGTGCCGCAACGCCGTGTATGGCGCGTACGTGGCGCGGTGGGCGGAGGCCGAGGCGTGGCTGGAGCGGGCCATGGGCATCGTCGACTCGGTGGGGGACGTGCGGCTGGCGGAGGAGTGCCGCGCGCTGCTGACGGTGGTGTCGTGTTACCAGGGGAAGTTCGCGCGGGGGCTGCCGCTGATGGCGTGGCTGGAGCACTCGGCGCGGCGGCGTGGGGCGCTCCAGACGGAGCACTGGGCCTTGCACTACCAGGCGCACATCCACCTGCGGCTGGGCGACTCCGCGAAGGCGCGCGCCGCGCTGGAGCAGACGCTGGCGTGGACGGAGGCGCAGGGCGGGCAGACGGACCGCATCATCGTGGAGGGGACGCTGGCGCTGCTGCGGCTGCGTGAAGGGGACGCGGAGGGGGCTCGGGCCGCGGCGGAGCAGGCGCTGGCGAAGATGTCGTCCGGCAAGCCGGTGGCGCACTTCGTCTACTTCGGCGTGATGACGGTAGCGGAGGTGCTCCTGACGCTGTGGGAGCGGGGCGCGGAGGCCTCGCTGGTGGCGAGCGCCAAGGCCGCGCGCCGGGAGGCGGAGGTCTTCGCCAAGGTGTTCCCCTTCGGTGAAGCCGCGGCGCGCTTGTGGCGGGGGCGGGAGGCCTGGCTGGACGGCGACGCCACTCGGGCCTTCGAGGCGTGGCGCCGGTGTATCGCCGTCGCGTCGAGGAAGGGCCAGTCCTTCGAGGAGGCCCACGCGCGGCTGGCGCTGGCCAGGCACCTGCCCTCGGAGGACCCGGCGCAAGGTGTCCATCAGCAGCGCGCGGTGGAGTTGTTCACCCGGCTGGGCATGCGGGATGAGCAGGTCCGCGCGGAGGCGCTCGCGCTTTCATGAACGGTGTGCGTGCCCGGGACGTGGCGTCGCTGGCGTGTCCGGCCTGTGGTGGGGCGCTGGTGTTCCACGGGCTCGAGGCGGAGGGCTGCCTCCGCGACGGGTGGCTGCGCTGCGGTGGTTGCGGCGAGGCGTGGCGCGTGGCGCGTGGCATGGCGCGGCTGTATCGCGAGGACGCGGTGCGCGGGACGGACCGGCTGATGCGCGTCCTCTACGATGGGTTGCCGGTGTTGCATGACCCGCTGACGACGGTGCTGACGCCGCTGTTTCAGTCTGTCTCGGAGGCGCGGATGCGCGCGGGGTACATGCGCCGCGTGGCGCTCGGCTCGCTGACGCCGCACGAGGACGGGAGCCCGGTGCGGGTGCTGGAGGTGGGCGTGGGCTCGGGGGCGAACCTGCCGCTCCTGCGTGAGGGCCTGTCGCCGGGGCTCGACGTGGAGGTGTGGGGCGTGGACCTGAGCGAGGGCATGCTCAAGCACTGCAAGCGGCGGCTGCGGTCCGGGGGCCATGCGGGCGTGCGGCTGATGATGGCGGACGCGCACGCGCTGCCGTTCCCGGAGGCGTCGTTCGACCGGGTGTTTCACGTCGGTGGCATTGGCGGCTACCGGGCACCCGAGCGGGCCCTGGCGGAGATGGCGCGCGTGGCGAAGCCGGGCACGCCGCTGGTGGTGGTGGACGAGCAACTGGACCCGGCCTTCCGGCCCTCGCTGTTCCAGCGCGCCGCGTTCCGCGCAATCACGTTCTACTCACGGGAGCCGCACTGCCCCCGGGAACTGCTGCCCGCGGACGCGTTCGATGTCACCGAGGAGCAGGTGGCGCCGTTCTATTACTGTCTGTCGTTCCGGATGCCGGGGGCGAATTCGGCGTCCGTGGATTCTCGGCACGGCTGAGTAAGTCACGACACCATGGTGTTCGCGACAGGGGAATGACCCACTTCCGCATCCTGACCATCACCCCGCAGCGGTAGTGCGCCTGCGCGGAATGTCTGGTTACTATGCGCGCGTGCAAGCAATGCCGCTTGCGGGGGCCATTCCCATGCCGTCTCCCGAGCCACGGACGTCCACTCCTCGCGGGGCGCCTCAGCGCTGGTCCATCGACGCGGAGCAGTTGTGCATCTCCCTGCGTGAACTGCCAACGGAACTCTCGTTCCGCGTCGGCTTGCGTGAGACCGAGTGGCGGGAACGCGGCTGGCTTGATGGGCACCAGCTCCGGTTCTCCCAGAGTGAATGGGCTGCATTGGGAAGGCCCGTGGAAGGGGGCGCGGATGCCGAGGAGCGCGAGGCGCTGCATGAGGAATGGGCCGTCCTCCAGCACCTCCTGATGGATCTGGTCGGGCTCGAACAGCAGGATATTGGCTGTGAGGTGGTGGGCGTGCCTGGCGGGGCTGGCGCCCGGTACCGGGTCCGGGTCGCGGGCGAGGTGCTCCCCGATGCGCCCAATCCCATCCCCTGGTTTGTCTTGCCCGAGCACGGCGAGCCCGTCCTGTTGGGGCCAGCAGCCGCATGGGCTTGCGTGGAAGCCAGGCTGGCGACTCGCGCCCCTCGGAGGGAGCAACTCGCGCGAGTGATGCGGATTCGCGGCGTCTTGGAGGAGGTCTCGGGATGTCTGCCCGGCCGAGTCCAGTACACCCCACGGGGATATCTGAGCCGGTATCAGCCGCAACCTGTCGCCCGCGTGGGATTGCGCTGGGAGCAGGACCCGGAGGCGACGGAGATCGTGTCGCTGCACCCCTACGCGATTCATCCGGACGGGACCCAGACGGCGTTGCCACTCGCGAGCCTTCAAGCGGGAGGAATCGCCGGGGGCGATGCTCAGAGGCCCCTGGTCCTTCCTGAAGGCGTTGAGCGAATCCTGGAGAACATCCGGCCTCTCCAGCGCCGTCTCGCGGCGGACGTCCAACGGGAGCTGGATGACCCCACGATCATTATTCCCGAGGGGTTGAACGCGGACGCCATCGTCGACCTCTCGCACTACTCCGAACGCGTGCTGGGCTTCGAGGTTCTTCGAGGACGCGACCCCGCCGTGGGCGTCGAGGGTTCAGGGCTCGAATGGGTTGATCCCTGTGACAAGGAGGGCGGCTTCTCGCTCACTCTGCGGGCCGCTTCGCCGGACGGTGGTGATGACGTTCCCTTGCGGCTGGATTCGCGGGAGCGCGCGGCGGAACTCTACGCCGCGAACGAGGCTGCGCTGGCACGAGGCAGCACGGAGCCTTTTGTCGTGGCGGGGACCCGCATCGTGCCAGGGGAGGATTTGCGGCGGCAGTTGATGACAGCTCTCCGTCTGTCGGAGCCGGAGCCCGAGACGACGCCTGCCTCCAATGGCGGCCCGGCGCCTTTGTCCCGGGCCAAGAAGCCCCTTGAAGCCGTGAAGGTGCGTGAGCTGGCCGCATCGGCCGCGTGCTCAACGCAGTCCAGCAACGAGAACCCGGTGCCCTGGGAGTTGCTTCGCTCCGTGATGGTGACGGGCGTCGAGCTCAAGCTTCACCAGCGACAGGGAATTGAATGGCTGTGGCGTCGCGCGCGGGAATCGACCCCGGGTGTCCTGCTGGCGGATGACATGGGCCTGGGCAAGACACTCCAGGTTGCCTGCTTCCTCACGCTGCGGCGCATGACGCTCCAGGAACAGCTTCCTCCTGGAACGCGGCTGAAGCCTCAGCTCGTCGTGTGTCCGACCATCTTGCTGGAGAACTGGCGCCAGGAACTGGAGCGCTTCTTCGTCGCATCCACCTGGGAGCCCTTCATCCTCCATGGTGCCGGATTGGAGGCCGTCAAACGCGATGGCGCGCTGAATGGCCACTTCCTGTCGCGGCAGGAAATGGTGTTGACCAACTATGAGACGTTGGGGGCCTACCAGCGCTCACTGTTGAAGGTGGACTTCGACGTCGTCGTGTTCGACGAGGCGCACAACCTCAAGAACCCGGACACCTTGCGTTCGCGCGCAG
Source organism: Myxococcus sp. AM010 (assembly GCF_013372585.1). Classification (NCBI taxonomy): domain Bacteria; kingdom Pseudomonadati; phylum Myxococcota; class Myxococcia; order Myxococcales; family Myxococcaceae; genus Myxococcus; species Myxococcus sp. AM010. Next base: position 14,988 of record NZ_JABXEO010000067.1, on the reverse strand, counting down.
CTCGCGCCTTGAAGCGCTCGTTCGCGGTCGGCCTGACGGGCACGCCGGTGGAGAACGAGTTGCTCGACGTATGGGCCATCTACGACGCGCTTCAATGCCGGCAGCCCCGTGTCTTCGGCACGCGCGCGGCGTTCCGGGAGGAGCACCAGGGAGACCAGGCCATCGAAACCCTGCGCCAACGCCTGGACTATCCCTCTCCGAACTGCACCCTGCTGCGGCGGGAGAAGGCGGAGGCCCTGAAGGACCTGCCTCCCAAGCGTCCGCATTGCAGGCTGGTCGAGATGACGGAGGAGCAGGAGTCACACGAGCGGCTCATCGCGCAGAAGATGTCCTCGGCGGGTTCGTTCTGGGCGCTCGCCGCGCTCCAGAAACTCTATCAGCATCCCGCGCTGCTCATGGATGCACGCGGGCTGTCGTCGGTCACCGCGCTCCGGGAGAGCCCAAAGACACGATTGTGCTTGGAGTTGCTGGAGGAGATTGAGGGCCAGGGCGGTGGCGTGGGGGCGGAGAAGGCCCTGGTCTTCGTTCACTCCCGGGCGATGCAGGACCTGTTGGCGCAGCTCATCGCGGAGCGTTTCCGCCTGAGCCGTGTCGACATCGTCAACGGAGAGCCAGCCAGTCGGAAGGCGGCGCTGCGGAACATCGACGACTTCTCCCGAGCGAAGGGCTTCCAAGTCCTGATCCTGAGCCCGCTGGCCGCGGGTGCAGGACTCAACATCGTCGCGGCGAATCACGTCATCCACTACGGACGTTGGTGGAACCCCGCGAAGGAAGACCAAGCGACGGACCGCGCCCATCGCATCGGGCAGGTGCGTCCCGTCCATGTGTACTACCCGCTGCTCCACCGCCAGGGCCGTCCCGATACGGGCTTCGACCTGCGGCTACACGAGCTGGTCGAGCGCAAGCGCGCCATCGCGCGTGACTTCCTGTCGCCCACGGGCGACGACGCGCAGCAGTACTCGGGTGTCTTCCAGTTGGCTCGTGAAGAGGGGGAGGGCTGAGGCATGGAGATCTTTGTGGCGTTATGGCGGGACGCGGCGCTGCGCTATGCGGTCGGCATCATCGTGATGCTGTCGCTGATGGCTCCAGTTTTGATCGCGGTGCGACGGCGAAAGCTCCGGCGTGCCATCGAGCTGCTGGATACGCATCTTGAAGACGTGCTCGATGGGCGGCGGGAGGAGCCGGGGCCTCAGGTCGAGGCGCGGGCGCTGTGGAGGGCCATTCGCGAGCAGCTCGTCTTCCCACCAGGTGGTCAGCCGATGCCGCGGCCCGTCCTCATCCGGGCTGAGCCCTCTCAAGGCTTGCGCGAGATGTGCAGGGCGCTGTTCCGGCACTCGTGGGGGCACGCGCTGGGAAAGAACCTGACGGGCATCGCGCTCGTCATGACGTTCGTCCTGCTGGGCATGGTGCTGGTCGGTCCCGTCAAGGAGGCGCTGATGGGCGGTGGCGTGGCGGGGGCCACTCAGGCTGTGTTGCTCTCCGCGGCCATCGGGCAGATGGGGGCCAAGTTCTTCGTCTCGGCGACGGGCCTGGTGGGTTCGTTTTTCTTTCAGGCAGTCGCATCACTTCAGGAGGGCAGGTTGCTGGCGCGGCTGGATGACATGCGTCCTCGCTTCGAGTCCGCGACCCAAACGCTAGATGCACACGGCATCGTGCTGGCGACCGCGAGGCGGGACGCACTGGGCGCGCTGAAGGGCGAGTTGGTCCAGACGCGCCGCGAACTCTCGGAGCGGCTTGGCCACCTGGAGAGCGTCGAGGTCTCGCTCCAGGACATTGGCACCCAGGTCCAGGCGAGCTTCGGCACCATGATGAAGGAGCAGGTCGGTGACGTCATCACCCGGCAGCTCTCGGCGGTGGAGAAGGCCGTCCGGGAGATAGCTACCGACCTCCAGCGTTCCATCGCATCGGGCTTCGCGGCGACGCTTCAGCAGGAGATGTCCACGGTCCGTGACAGCCTGGGCTCCATCCAGCAGTCGCTCTCCGAGCGGCAGGAGCATGACCTGGGACGCATCCTGGAACAGCTCCGGGACGCAGTATCTGGCGGATTTCATTCCCAGTCCCAGGACATGGCGAGGCAGATGCAGGAGTTGCTGGGCGTGCTGCCCCGGCTCGAACAGCAGTTCGAGGCCATGTCCCAGATGATGGGGACCCAGGCGCGTCAGTGGGGCGCGGAGAATCAGCGCGCCATTGACGTGCTGGGGGCGCGTATCGCCTCGGTCGTGGAGAGCTTCGACCAGGTGCGGGATGGCTTGGTGACCGCCACCGCCCACGTCCTCAGTGCATCCAAGGAATCTTCACAGCAGTCAGAGGTGGTGAATCAGCAAGTGCTCGGGCAATTGGAGCGCAGCGTGGAGTCCGTCGTCGAGCGCTTCCAGCAGGTCCTCGCGGGGATGGACGCGAGCACCCAGCGGCTCGTGCAGTCCGCGTCACAGTCAGCTGAGCACCTCCATCAGCAGACGGGTTCGCAGACGACCTTGATGGCTCAACAGGTGGAAGCACTCCGCTTGGCCGCGAACGTGGACATGAGCAGCTTTCAGAGCCGGTCCGAGGAGTTCGCCAAGGTCATGGGGACGACCCAGGACGGGCTCCGTCAGCTCACGGAGCAACTGCGCAACACCGCCATCCAGCTCGCCTCCGCGACCCGGGGGGCCGGTGAAACGCATGACAAGGCGAAGGGGGCTGCTGTTCAGTTGGAACAGGTCTCTCGCCAGCTCATCGAGACGGCCAAGGAGTTCAATCAGGTCACCCAGGGCCGCCGCGAAGTCGTCAAGGTGGAGGAGAACCTGCTGAACGCGCAGCGCCAGGCGATTGACCGTATTCAGCCCGTGCTCACCGGATTGACGCGTAGCTACGAGGAGTCCGTTGAGAAACAGACACAGACGCTGAGTAGTAAGTGGTCCAAGGTCATGCACGACCTGACGGGCGTGGTGGAGAAGACGTCGGGGGAACTCGCTCAGAGCGTTGATGAGCTCAACGAGACGGTCCTGGAGCTCAGCAAGGCGCTGAAGACGCAGGTGCGGCGGACATGAGCGCCTCGGGGGACGGGAGTGAGAAGTCGCTGGCGGACCTCATGGCGGGTGTCGCGGTGGTGTTCCTGCTGCTGGCGGTCATCTTCATTCTCGAAGCGCATGAGCAGCGTGAGGCCGCCGTCCGCGACAAGGAGGCCGCCATCGAGAAGGTGGACTCGCAGAAGGAGGGCGTTCAGGAGTCACTCATCGCGCTACGCGAGGATTTGATTTCACTGGATGCCACGCTCGACGGCGGCTTCATCGCGCTCAGCGGGCTGGATGGCGGCGTGAATGCCCTGGAGATTGAATTCAAGAACATGCAGTTCGGCCTGGGCCAGTGCCGGACACCTCCTGCCTATGTCGAGCAGTTCGAACGCGGTGCCGTCCCCCTCATTCATCGGGTCTGCAAGGCGGTGGAGGCCATGCGGGACGCGGGCGCCGAGCCCTCCATCATCCTGGAGGGACACACCGATGACCGTCCTTTCCTGGGGACGAGCTGGGAGTGTGGTGTCCGGGAAGGAGTGGCGCGGTACAGCTTCGAGAACAACGTGAGAGCCAGCGCCGCGCGCGCCCAGGAAGTATTCTTCACGGTGCGAGAGCAACTCCGCGACGCGGGCTACGAGCGGGACTGCTTCGATTCGAACTTCGTTGTCTCCGGGCGTGGACAGACCGCGCCTCGTCCTGGGACGGATGGCAGCGAGCCTGAGAACCGGCGGCTCGTCATCCGCGTGCGCGGCGACCTGCGCTTGTAGGAGGTCTGATGGGACTGGATGCATGGCTTACAGGCGTTCAGGAGCGGCAGCGGATCGCGCTCGCGGGCCTCGGTACGTTTCAACAGCAGGTGGAGATTGGGCTGCGGCAGCTTCACACCAGCCTGGATGAGGCCCAGCGGCGCATGGATGAACGGGAGCCTGGACGCGCGCTTCGAGTCCTCGAATCGCTCGACGTCGAAGGCGTGCTCGGGAAGGTGCGGGTTGGGAACTTCTCCGAGTTGTCCCGTCGTGAGCGACGAGCCGTTCCCTGGCTGTGGCGCCGGATCGAGCCGAAGTCCATGGAAGGGTTCCTGCGTCACTTCCCTGAGGGGTGGCCTCGGCTCGTGCGGCAACGGCTTCGGGATTGGTGCTTGGCGGACGGTGATTCGGAGCGCATGCGCGACTGGAGGCTGCTCACAGGGCGCTGCCCCTCGGACTCGCGACTGCTCCGGTGGCGCTTGCCTGTGTCCATCGAAATGGCACTCAGTCCGGCGGGACCGAAGAGTGTCGCGGCCAGGTGGGGGGACCGCCCGCTGCGAGAGGTCGTCGACTTGATGGGGCACGCAGGCTTGCGGCCCGCTGTCGGCTATTCAGGGTATGTCGTCGCGGAGCATCTGCTGCAACGGTGCGCGGCAAGGCAGGATGCGTCCGATTCCCTGCTGTACCTGCTGGAAGCCGAGGCAGGACGGGCGTGGCTTCCAAACGCGAGCGCTGACCGGAGCGTGCTCGGCGCTCCGCTGGAGGCGCGTGTCGCCGTCATCGTGGCGATACTGGAGTGCCGCGCGCACGGGCGGATCCACAAGGATGCGCAGTCCCGCATCGAGGAGCGGCTCATCGCGAAGGACAGCGTCTTCGGGGACCCTCGGCTCTCCACCTTGACGGAGGCGTGGAGCGCGGTTCGAAGCCGCTCGAAGCAGGCTTTCGAGGCGTTCCTGTCGGCGCTCATTCAGCAGGACCTTGAGTTCTTCTTCGAGCAAGCCATGCACGAACGGGACCGGCATGTCTTCTGGCTGCGTTATCTGGGATCCATCCAATCGACGACCTGCTGGCTGGCGCCGGATGCCTACGATTCCTTGCTCCGGAAGGTGCGAACGCTCCCTTCCGAGCAGCAGGCCGCCTTCAGGAGGGCGAGGCGCTTTTCGAAGGGGGAGGTGAGCGCTTTCTGCCTGCGCTTCGACGAATATTCAGTGATTGAGTTCTCTGATACAGGCAACGCGACGTATGTCTACCGGCACAGTGACTTCAGCAGCAAGGTGTTGGAACCGGGAGTTGAAAGCGCAAATCACCTCAAGCGCCGTCAGATTGCCGAGGACTGGTTGACTCATGCATCAGGCTGGCAGCCTCGATTCGAGCAGGCGCTGCTGAAGCTGGGCATTGAGCGCGGGTCGACGGGGCCGAAGAGATCGCGTTGAGGGGCTACGCTCGACTCGGAAGGCCGCCCGTTCACGGATTCAGCACCAAGTCCAACAGCCGCAGCGTCATCCCCCCGGTGAAGTCGATGGTGGCCCCGTTGAACCAACCCGCCTCCTCACCGGCGAGCACCGTGACGAAGCGGGCCACGTCCTCCACGGTGCCCATGCGTCCCGCGGGGTTCATCCTCGCGTGGGCGGCCTCCAGGCGCGCCAGTGCCTCGGGTGAGTACACGTGCTTCAGCGCGGGTGTCATCACCGTGCCGAACTTCAGCAGGTTGACGCGGTGACCTCGCGGCCCAAGCTCCATGGCCAGGTAGCGCACGTACATCTCCAGCGCCGCCTTCGACGCGCTGATGAGTCCCGTGTTCCCCAGGTGCGTCTCATCCAGCGGGTTCTGCAGCCCGAGGAGCCGGGCCTCCGGCGCCAGCATGTCTTCCTCCACCAGGGCCTGTGCCCAGAACACGAAGGAATGCGCCATCGTGTCGAACGTTCGGCGGATGCGCCGCGCGTGCAGCCGGTCCTCGCCCTCGGACAGGAAGCGCCCCACGGACGCGCCCGCAATCGAATGAACGAAGAGCTTCACGCTCCGAGACCCGGCGACCTCCCGCAGCGCCGCCACGCCCGCCTCTGCGGCCTCGGGTGAAGACGCGTCCGCCTGCCACAGCACGCCGCGCCCGCCAGCGTCCCGCACCCGCTGCTCCAACTGCGCGGCACCGTCCGCGTACCGGCCCCGGTGGACCCCAAAGACATTCAGCCCGGGCTTTCGAGCCACCGCCTCCGCGATGGCCGCCCCCGTGCCAGACGAAGCTCCCAGGATGAGCGCCCACTGCCGCGCCTCGGAACCTTCGCTCATTGCACTGCCTTCCGTGTGCCGCCGTTGTCCACACCGCGAGCCCTGTCGAGCAGCCCCTGCACCGTGCCCGCCACTTCCTGGTGCGCCGCCCGCATCGCGTCCCGGTCGCCCGTGTCGAAGCCCGGCTCCAGGTGACGCGTCAGCGGCTCGCCCACCCACTGCGTCATCTTCACGGGGAAGGGCAGCGACAAGGGCCACAGGCCCGTGGCGCCCACGCCCAGCCACAGCGGCAGCCGCCCGGGCATCCCCACTCGCCGGCCCAGCGCGTACCCGTCGTTGAGGCCCACGTACGCGTCGTCCATGCCGCTGCCACCCACGGGGACAATCGGAAGCCGGTAGCGCACCGCCAGGCGCAGGTAGCCCATGCGCTGGCCCCAGTCGACGCGGTAGCGGTGGCGGAAGTCCCTGCAGCCCTCGCGCGTGCCTCCCGGCTGCAACAACACATGCTCGCCGCGCGCCACCGCCTCCGCCAGCCGAGGGTCATCCCCCGTGACGAAGCCCAGCCCGTCCGCCACCGCGCGCATGCCCGGAATCGAAGCGAACGCGCCGTGCGCCACGCCGTGCGGCAGGTAGCCCAGGCGTTCTTGGAGCGTCACCGTCAGCATGCACAGGTCCACGGCCAGGGGCCGCCCGTGGTAGCCGACGATGAGCTTCGCGCCGGGACGGAGCAGCGGCTCCAGGTTCACCACCTCGTAGCGGTGATACCGGCGCAGCAACCGGAACGTCGTCAGCCAGGCCTTCAGGGGCCAACCGCCCGCCTGTGTCATCCGCCCACCTGGTACAGCACCGCGCCGTGGGCCACGCCCGCGCCCACGCCCACCAGGAGGATGCGGTGCCCTGGCTTCACCGGACGCGTGCGCAGCAGCCGGTCCAGGCTGGTGCCCAGCGAGGCCGAGCCCACGCTGCCCACCGTGTCCACCACGCGCACGCTCCGCTCCGGTGACACCGCCAGCGCCTGGAGGATGGCCTCCAGCATGCTGCCATTCGGCTGGTGCGTGAGCACCCACTCGACGTCGCGCGGGGCCACGCCGGCCTCGTCCAGCGCCGCGCGCGCCGCTCGCACCAGCGCGTCCAGCGCCACGCGGGTCATCTCCTTGCTGGGCGTCAGGAAGCGCATCCGCTCCAGCTTGCCGGTGGCTATCGGGTTCTCCAGCACCACGTCCGTGGGCAGCGTGCCGTCATTGCCCAGGGCCACGCCCAGCACGCCTTCGCCGGGGCGGCCCGTGCCCAGCACGGCGGCGGCGGCCGCGTCACCCAGCACCAGGTAGGGACGAGGCTCCTCGGGCGTGGTGGTGCGCGACAGCAGCTCCACCGACACGATGCCCACCGGCCCCAGCCCCGTGGCCACCGAGCGCGCCGCCAGGTCGAAGGCGCTCAGGAAGCCCATGCAGGCGTTGCTCACGTCCATCGCGTCGCAGCTGCCCGACAGGCCCAGCGCCGCCGCTACGCGGTTGGCGGTGGCGGGCGTGGTGACGTCTCCGCCCATGGAGGTGACGCAGAGGATGCGACGCAGGGCCCGGGCCTCCAGCCCCGCCGCCTCCAGCGCGCCGCGCAGCGCCTGCGCCGCCACGTCCGCGGCCTTCATCCCCGGTGGCGCGAAGTGGCGGGTGCGGATGCCCGTCTTTCGTTCCACCTCCGCGGCGTCGCGTCCCACGCGCGCGCACAACGCCGCGGTCGTCACCGCGGGGCCGGGAAGGACACTGGCGGTACCCAGGATGCGAACGGGAATCATGCGGCTTGCTGTCCTCCTGGAGGCGCGTGGGCACGGGCGCTCCGGGCCTTGACCTGGAGCCAGTGCTGCTTCATCTCCTCCAGCCGTTTCGCGAGCGACGCATCCGCCGCCGCCCGTCCGAGGATGTCCCGGGCCTTGGTGAACGCCATGGCGGTCAGCAGCGGCGCCTCCGCGGATTGGATGTCGTAGCGGACGTCCGCGAGCAGGCTCTCCACGTCGCCACTGCGGTGCAATAGCAGCACGCCACTGGCCGCCAGGTCCAGCGCGCGGGCCACCGGATTGAGTCCCGCCAGGAAGCGCCCCAGTCCTGACTTTCGCAGAGGGGACGCATGCCGGACGCCGATGGGGAGGATGTTGCTGGAGAAGATGACGTCCGCGCCCGCGTTCAACAGCACGCTCGCGGGCACCATGCTGGTGAAGGCGCCGTCCACATACCGCGCGGGAGGCACCACCGTGGGGCCCCAGATGCCGGGCGCAGAGCCGCTGGCGCGCACCGCCAGGGCCACCGGCCCCTGCTCCAGCGCCACGCAGTCGCCGCGGGCCAAATCCGTCGTCACGGGCAGGAAGCGGATGGCCAGCTCCTCCAGGCAGAGGCGGCCCAGGTCCTGCGCCACGAAGCGCTCCAGCGAATACGTGCTCACGATGGCGGCCGTGGCGGCCAGGGTGAGCTGCCGGCTCACGGCCCGCTCCTCCAGCCGCCGCAGTCCCTCCAGCCCGTCGTGCCCATCCAGCGCGCTGCCGCAGAAGTACGCGCCCACCAGCGAGCCCATGCTGGCGCCGCTGACGATGTCGATGGGCACACCCTGGCTCACCAGCCAGCGCAGGATGTGGACGTGGTAGAAGCCCCACACGCCGCCGCCGCTGAGCGCCAGGCCCACGCGCCGGTGGGTGAGGGCGCGGGCCCAGCGGGAGAGGGCGTCCCGCTCGGCGGGGCTCAGCGCCGCCGCGTCCAGCGGCCGGTCATCCACGAGCACCCGCGCCATCCTGTCCAGGCTCAACCGCAAGGGACATGGCGGCAGCCACTGGGGATGCGGGGACTGGCCACCCAGCGCTGATGCGCGTGACGCACGGCGGGGGTCCACCACCACGGTGGGCAGCACGCGCGGGTCCGCTGGCTGTCGCGCGTCCAGCGTCGTCACCAGCCGGACTGTCTTGCCTGTCATTCCGACGTCCGCCACGCCGCAGCCGTCGAGCAGGACGTAGTGGAGGCCGTGCTCGGCCGTGAGTCTTTGGAGCACCGATGGGGTCAGCAGGCCGCGACCGCCCGCTTCAGCCGGGGGCAGCGTGGCGCGCAGGACGCCATCCGTCCCCTGCGTGACGAGCGCGTCATGCCCGCCCGGTGCGCTGCGGAGCAGCAGCACACGGTCGTCGAAGTCACGGTGGATGACCTTCGCCACCAGCTCGATGAGCGAGGACAGGGGCGCGCCGCGCACGTCGCTCTCGAAGGCGATGACCTCCGCGGGCGGCCGGGGCCGCTCCTGCACGCCGGGGGGCGCGTGCAGCAGGCTCGCGACAGCGTCCTTCGGAAAGAAGAGGCCCTCGGAGTCCACCGCCGCGCGGAGGGTGAAGGCGTGGCTGCCGCTCGCCAGCGCCTCCAGTCCCAGGGGCGTGCCGGGCTGGAGCGTCATCAGGAGCGCGTCACCGCGCAAGACGTCCAGCTCACCCGCCAGGAGGACGAAGAAGCCCTCGGCGGGCGCCCCTTCCCAGCACAGCACCGCGCCGCGAGCCCAGGACACCTCCTGGCCCTTGCCCAGCAGTTGGAGCAGCGCCGTGTTGCCATGATGCCGGAGCCCGGGCGCGCGCTTCAGCGCATACAGCCGCTGGCGCCGCGGGTCATCGCGTGACGGGAAGTGAGACATGGCACCCCGCAGGATAACGAAGCCCCTCCGGCGGGGCATCCAGGGGGTCCCCAGGCCCCTGGCCAGCACTCAGGGTGTGTGGGGCTCCGGCGGGCGGATGGAGGGCGGCGGGTGCCGGCGGACGCGGGCCCGGGCCGCCTCCAGCACCACGTAGAGCACGGGGATGAAGATGAGGTTCACGAAGGTGGACAGCAGCATCCCGCCGAACACGGTGGTGCCCAGGGACTTGCGCGCGGAGGCCCCCGCCCCCGAGGCCAGCATCAGGGGCACCACGCCCATGAGGAACGCGAAGGACGTCATCAGGATGGGACGCAGGCGTGTCTGGGCGGAGTGGATGGCGGCGTCCACGACGCTCCGGCCTTCGTGGCGGAGTTGCTCGGCGAACTCGACGATGAGGATGGCGTTCTTGCTGGCCAGCCCCACCAGCATGACGAGCCCGACCTGGCAGAACACGTCGTTCTGGAGGCCGCGCAGGTTCTGCAGCCCCAGCGCGCCCAGCATGGCCACGGGGACGCCCAGGAGGATGACCAGGGGCAGGGCGAAGCTCTCGTACTGCGCGGCCAGCACCAGGAAGACGAAGACGACGCCCAGCCCGAAGATGAGCAGCACGCTGCGGCCCGCGTCCTTCTGCTCCTGGGACAGGCCCGTCCATTCGAAGGTGTAGCCCACGGGCAACGTCTTGCGCGCCACCGCCTCCATCGCGTCCAGGGCCTGCCCGGAGCTGGAGCCCGGCGCGGCCTGCCCGTTGAGGGTCGCCGAGCGGTACAGGTTGTAGTGCTGGATGTTCTGCGCGCTGGTGATGGGCGTCACCTTCACCACCGACTCCAGCGGCACCATCTCTCCCTTCGCGGAGCGGACGTAGAGCGCGTCGATGTCGCGCGGCTCGTTGCGGAACGGGACGGCGGCCTGCACATACACGCGGTACACGCGGCTGGCGAAGGTGAAGTCATTCACGTACTGGCTGCCCAGGTAGACTTGCAGCGTGGAGAAGACGCCCTCCAGCGGGACGCCCATCGCCAGGGCCTTCTCCCGGTCCACCTGCACGTCCAGCAGGGGCGTGTTCGCGGTGTAGGAGGAGAAGACGCCGCGCAGGCCCGGGTCCTGGTTGGCCGCGCTCACCAGCGCGTCCGTCGTCTGCGCGAGCTGCGCCAGCGACCGGCCTCCTTGCTGGTCCTCCAGCACGAACTCGAAGCCGCCCACGCTGCCCACGCCACGGATGGCGGGAGGCTCGAAGGGCAACACGCGCGCGCCGCCAATGGCCATCAGCGGACGGCGCAGGCGCTCCACCAGCCCCGCGACGCTCTGGTCCGGCCGCTCGCGCTCGTCCCACGGGCGCAGGTTGACGAAGAGGGTGCCGTAGTTGACGCCCGTGCCCAGCAGCGAGAAGCCGCCCACGGTGAAGATGTCCTCGACCTCCGGCAGCTGGCGCAGCACGTCCTCCGCCTGGACCAGCACCTGCCGCGTGTAGTCCAGCGACGTGCCCTCCGGCCCCTGCACGGCGATGATGAGGTAGCCCTGGTCCTCACCGGGGATGAAGCCCGCGGGCGTGAGGCGGTACATCAGGATGGTGGCGGCCAGACAGAGGACGAAGGCGGCCACGACCGGCCAGCGCAGCGGCCCGATGAGCTTCGCGAGCAGGCGGCCGTAGGCGTCCCGGAACGCGTCGAGCCCCCGGTCGAACATGCGGAACACCTTCCACTTCTGGCCTTCGTGGGGCCGCAGCAGGAGGGCGCACAGGGCGGGGGACAGGGTGAGCGCCACCAGCGCGGACAGGCTGATGGAGAACGCCAGGGTGAGGGCGAACTGCCGGTAGATGATGCCGGTGGTGCCGGGGAAGAAGGACACCGGGACGAACACCGCGGACAGCACCAGGGCGATGGCCACCAGCGCGCCGGCCACCTGCTTCATGCCCCGGTGGGTGGCCTCGCGAGGGCCCACGTTGTCCTGCTCCATGGTGCGCTCGACGTTCTCGATGACGATGATGGCGTCATCCACCACCAGGCCCGTGGCCAGCGTGAGGCCGAAGAGCGTCAGCGTGTTGATGGAGAAGCCGAACGCGTTGATGAAGAGGAAGGTGCCCACCAGCGACACGGGCAGCGTGGTGGCCACCACCAGCACGCTGCGCCAGCCGTGCAGGAAGACGAAGATGACCAACACCACCAGGAAGATGGCCTCGCCCAACGTCACCAGCACCTCCTCGATGGAGGCCTGCACCGCCGCCGTGGTGTCGAAGGCGCGCTCGTAGCGCATGCCCGGCGGGAAGTTTCCCTTCAGCCGCTCCAGCTCGGCGACGACGCCGTCGCGCACGTCCAGCGCGTTGGAGCCGGGGAGCTGGAAGATGCCCAGGCCCACGGCCTCACGGCCGTTGAAGCGCAGGAGCTGCCCGTAGTTCTCCGCGCCCAGCTCCGCGCTGCCCACGTCCTTCATCCGCACCAGCGAGCCGTCCGGCCCCTGCTGCACCACGATGTTGTTGAACTCCTCGGCCGACGTGAGTTGCCCCAGCACACGCACCGTGAACTGATACGTCTGTCCCGGCGGCGCGGGCTGCTGGCCCACCTGTCCGGCGCCGATTTGGACGTTCTGCGCGCGCAGGGCGTTCACCACGTCCGTGGCGGTGAGTCCGCGCCGGGCCAGCTCCGTGGGGTCCAGCCACAGCCGCATGGCGAAGCGCCGCTCGCCGAAGATTCGCACGTCGCCCACGCCCGTCACGCGCAGCAGCGCGTCCCGGATGAAGACGTCCGCGTAGTTGCTGAGGAAGCCCGTCTCGTAGCGGTTCTCCTCGTCGAACAGGCCGAAGGCGATGAGCAGCTGCGTCTGGGCCTTGGTGATGGTGACGCCCAGCGCGTTGACGGCGGCCGGGAGCTGCGCGGACGCGGTGGCCACGCGGTTCTGGACGTCCACCGCGGCGATGTCCAGGTCCCGTCCCGGGTCGAAGGTGACGGTGATGGTGCTCACGCCCGTGTTGCTGCTGGTGGAGGCGATGTAGCGCATGCCCTCCACGCCGTTGAGCTGCCGCTCCAGCACGGTGGTGACGGCGCTCTCCACCGTCTCCGCGGAGGCGCCGATGTACGTCGCCGTCACCTGCACCACGGGCAGGGACAAATCCGGGTACTGCTCGACGGGCAGGGTGGGGATGGAGATGGCCCCCACCAGGGTGATGATGATGGAGACCACGCTGGCGAAGACGGGGCGGCGGATGAAGAAGTCGGTGAACATGGCGGCCCCTCACTGCTCCGGCGGGGTGCCGCCGTCGGTCCCGCTGCCGCCCACGCCCCGAGGTGGTTTGCGCGAGGGGGCCTTGGGTCGGATGGGCTGGCCATCGCGGAGCATCTGGATGCCGCTGAGCACCACGGGCGTGCCCGCGTCCAGGCCGCCCGTCACCTCGTAGTCATTGCCGGAGACGAGGCCCAGGCTCACCGGCGCCCGCTGCGCCACGGTGCCCGCGTCCGAGTCCCGCGCCACGAAGACGAAGGACTGGCTGCTGATGCGGGTGACGGCGGCGGTGGGCACGCGCAGGGCCTCCCGCGTGGCATAGACGACCCGGGCGCGCACGAACTGTCCGGCGCGCAGGCCCACGGTGTTCTCGAAGATGCCGCGTATCTCCACGAGCTGCGTGGTGGCGTTGGGCGTGGGCGCCACGAAGAACACCGGCGCGGACACCACGAGCCGGCCCTCCGGGTCCAACACCTCTATCGGCGTGGCGCCCACCCGGACGGTGCCTGCCCGCTCGACGGGAATCTGCACGGACACCTCCAGCGTGTTGCTCTGGTCCAGCGTGGTGAGGGCCGTCTGCTGCGTCACGAAGTCGCCCACGTTCACCGGGTAGTCGCCCACGGTGCCGGCGAAGGGCGCGCTCACTTCGTAGAAGCTGAGCTGGACCTCCTGGGCCTGCACCTGGGCCTCGATGGCGCGCGCGCTGGCCTCGGCTTGCAGTGCCTGCGCCACGGCCTGGTCGTAGTCCTGGCGGCTCTGGAGTCCTTCCTTCAGCAGCTGCTCGCTGCGCTTGCGCGTCTGCCGCGCATACTCCCGCTGGGCATTGGCGGCGGCCTGCTGCGCCTGGGTGGCGCGCAGGCCCGCGCTCTGCCGCCGGGGGTCCACCACGAGCAGCACTTCGCCCTGTTCGACGCGTGCTCCTGGCTCGAGCGGAATCGCCTTCACGTAGCCGGCGACCTGCGGATAGACGGTGATGCTGCTGCGGGAGCTGAGCGCGCCCAGGTACTCGTTGGACTCGCGCACCTCGGCGGGTGCCAGGCGCTCCACCTCCACTTGCATGGGCTGGTTCGTGGCCGCCTGGCCTCCCTGCGGCCCCGGGTCGCCCTGCGAACGGCAGCTCGCGAGGAGCAGTACGGCGAGCCTCGTGCTCCACGTCCTCACCACTCGCATGCCGCCTCCGCGAGAAACGCGGCGACCCGCGCCTGCTCCAGCTCGAACTCGCGCACCACCAGCAGCAGCTCCGCCTGTCGCAGGTCCGCCGCCGTCTGGATGAGCTCCAGGCTGGTGCCCGTCCCCACCTCGAAGCTGCGCCGGGTGAGCCGGTCGTTCTCCTCGGCCAGGGCGCGTCCCCGGCCCGCGATGCGCGCCGCCGCGTCCGCCACCTGCACGGCGCGCCGGGCCTGCAGCACCTCCACCGAGGCCGCGCGCTCCAGCTCCAGCAGGCCCTGCTTCGCCACCTCCACGCCCGCGCGCGTCTGCCGCAGTTGGCCCTCACGCGCGCCGCCGTCCCAGAAGGGCAGCACCAGGCTGGCGCCGATGTTCCACACCGGCACCGTCGCGAAGCCCTCTTCCACCGTGAGGGCCAGGGTGGTGCTGGTCAGCGCGAGCGTCGGGGCATAGAGCGCCTTCACCTCCGACACCTGCCGCTCGGCCAGCGTGCGCCGCGAGCGCGCCACCGCGAGGTCCGCGCGCCGGTCGAGCGACTCCAGTTGCTGGCAGTCCCGCCGCGCGTGCTGGAGCAGGGCCTCCAACTGGACGCCCCGGGCCAGGCCCACCCCCTGGGGGATGCCTAGCACCAGCCCCAGCGTCTCCCGGGCCCTGCGCAGGGACTCGTCGCCCTGGACGACGAGGTTTCGCGCCGTCTCCGTGTCCTGCTGCACGCGCACCACGTCCAGCCGCGTGCCCGCGCCCAGCTCGAAGCGGCGCTCGGTGAGGGCCAGCCGCTCCAGCGCGGTGCGGAGGTTGAGGCGGTTGACCTCGGCCAGCCGCTCCTGCGCGGAGACGCCCACCAGGGACTGGGCCAACGCGCGGGTGAGCTGGCGCCGCGTCTCCGCCAGCGACAGGTTGGCGGTGCGCCGGGCTTCGCGCGCGGTGCCCAGCGCGATGATGGCCGGGAGGCTGAACAGGGGCTGGGTGGCGTTGAGCAGTCCCAGGAAGGG
>NZ_JABXEO010000066.1:0-51897 GCF_013372585.1 Myxococcus sp. AM010 | reverse complement strand
GCTCGCGCTCGGCCATGCCCGCGCTGGACCTGGGCGCGCCGTCCGTGGCCATTCCCATGCCGCCGCCGCAGCAGCGCCCGCCGCTCCCGCTCCGAAGGGCTCCGAGCTGGACCTGCGCTACCAGAAGTTCGACCCCATCGGCACCGGTCCGCTGGGCACCGTCTTCAAGGGGCGCGTCACCGCGCTGGGCCTGGACATCTGCCTGAAGGAGCTGAAGGACATCTTCGGCTACTTCTCCTTCCTGCAGCGGGGCGAGGTGCTCAAGCGCCTGAAGAAGGAGCTGTGCGCCCAGGCCCAGGTGCGTCACCCGGGCGTGGTCCAGGTGGTGGACCAGAACGTGGACGCCGCCCGGCCGTACTTCGTGTTGGAGCTGATGCAGGGCAGCCTGCGTGAGCGGCTGGACGCGGGCGGTGGCAACGGCGTGCCGGTGTCCTTCGCGCTGCGCGCCTTCCTGCAGCTGGCCTACGGCCTGCGGGCCGCGCACGCCGCGGGGCTCACGCACCACAACATCAAGCCGGAGAACGTGCTCTTCGACACGTACGGCAACGCGAAGCTGGCTGACTTCGGGCTGGGCCGCGTGGTGGAGGTGGACGCCACCAAGGGCATGCCCCAGGTCTTCGTGGGCACGGGCGGCATGGCCTATATGGCGCCGGAGCTGATGAACCGGGGTGGCAAGGAGCCGGGCGCCTCCGCGGACGTCTACGCGCTGGGCATCCTGCTCTACGAGATGCTCACCGGGCAGATTCCGGGCCGCCGCTCGCCGTTGCCCTCCGAGGTCAACCCGGAGGCTCCCAGCGGTCTGGATCAGCTCTTCGACAAGGCCACCCAGGACAAGCGCGAGCAGCGCTACCCGGACGTGGACGCCATGTTGGAGGACTTCTACAAGGCGTACCCGGACAAGGAGTTCCTCTCCAAGGGGGACCTCGTCATCTCCTCGGATACGCCGAAGGAGTGACGGGCAGGCGGCCGGGCCCTGGGCGCACTCGGGGCTCGCCGCGCACGTTGGGGGCTGCCACACTCCGTGGCGCCATGACTCCGCCCCCGTCCGAAAGCGTGCTCATCACCGTCACCGGGAAGGACCATCCCGGAGTCGTCTCGCGCCTCACCGGTCTGCTGGCGGAGGCCGGCGCCGAGCTGCTCGACGTGGAGCAGGTGGTGGTGCAGGGACGCCTCACGCTCTGCCTGCTGGTGCGGCTGTCTCCGGCGAGCGGCACCCTGGAGACGCTGCTGTCCGCCGCGAAGACGCTGGGCGTGACGCTGGACTTCCAGGCGGTGGAGGCACCCGCCGCGCCAGCCGCGTCCTCGCGCCACGTCGTCACCGCCGTGGGCCGCGCCCTGGGCGCGCGGGAGCTCCATTCGCTGACGCAGGTGCTGGCGGAGCATGGCGCCAGCGTGGAGCGAATCACGCGCCTCAGCGAGCCGCACCTGGGCTCGGTGGACCTCCACATCCGCCTGCCGCCGGGCCAGCCGCCCGACGCGCTCAAGCACGCGCTGCTGGAGCTGTCCATGCAGTCGGGTGGATTCGACGTGGCGCTGCAGCGCGAGGGCCTGTTCCGGCGCGGCAAGCGGATGGTCGTCATGGACATGGACTCCACGCTCATCCGCATCGAGGTCATCGACGAGTTGGCGCGCGCGCATGGCGTGGGCGAGCAGGTGTCGCGCATCACCGAGCGCGCCATGCACGGTGAGATGGACTACGACGAGTCGCTGCGTCAGCGCGTGGCGTTGCTGCGGGGCCTGGACGCGTCCGTGGTCCACCAGCTCGCGGCGAACCTGCCGCTGACGGAGGGCGCGGAGACGCTGGTGCGCGTGCTCAAGCGGCTGGGCTACCGCACCGCCGTCATCAGCGGCGGCTTCTCCGTGGCGGCCGAGGCGCTGAAGGCGCGCCTGGGCATCGACTTCGCGTACTCCAACGAGCTGGAGATTCAGGACGGGAAGCTCACCGGCCGCACGGTGGGCCGCGTCGTCAACGCGCGGCGCAAGGCGGAGCTGTTGGAGTCGCTGGCGCGGGAGGAGGGCATCCTGCTGGACCAGGTGGTCGCCGTGGGAGACGGCGCCAACGACTTGTTGATGCTGGAGCGCGCCGGGCTGGGCATCGCCTTCCGGGCGAAGCCCAGGCTGCGCGCCGCGGCCGACACGTCCATCTCCGCAGGCGGCCTGGACAGCATCCTCTACCTGCTGGGACTCACCGGCCGCGAGCTGCTGGAAGCGGGCTGAGGGGCCGGCTGAGGGCGCGCCCTACAGCCGCATCCGCGCCGCCAGTTCGCGCTGCTGGAGCTGGTTCTTCTCCAGCAGCAGCTCGAGCAGCGCGCGCAGAATCTTGGAGCTCTTCTCCTGGTTCTGCTGCACCGTCTGCAGCCGCTTCAGGTCCTCGTCCGTCCACTCGTTGGTGGGCGCGCCACCCGCCAGAATCTCGTCGAGGATGTCCGCGGCGCTGGCGCCAGCGCCTGGCTCAGGGGCGCGCTCCGGCGCGCGAGGCGCGGGCGGAGGCGCCGCGGGCGGCGTGATGTCGGCGATGCGCTTCACCACCGTGTTGCCGCTCATGTCGACGACCTTGAGGTCGTCCTCGTCATCCTGCGCGTCCGAGCTGCTCGGGCGCTTTTCGCCGCCGAAGCGCGTGCTGATGACGGGCTCCTGGCCGCGGTAGTGGCGGAGGATGGCGTGCTCGATTTCACGCTCGCCCGCCACCATGACGACCACGCGGGCGCGGCTCTTCGCCGCGACCTGGTCCAGGGTGCCGAGGTCCGTGGGGTCCGCCATGGCCAGCACCAGCGTCTTGCCGTTGTCCTTGAGCGACACCGGGAAGACGGCCTTCTGCTCGGCGAGGCTCACGTCCACGCGCGAGAGCGCGCCCGCGTCGCGCGTGACGTTGCCCAATTGGATGCGCTGCATTCCCAGGCCCTGGCAGATGGCCTCGGTGATGACGTCGTCGGTGGCCAGCCCCAGGTCCGCGATGATGCGCGACAGCCGTCCGCCCCACTGCTCGTGGGTGGCCAGTGCGCTGCGCAGCTGCAAGTCGTCGATGACGCGTGCCTTGACGAGGATGTCGCCAATGCGATTCCGGGAAGGAGAGGCCATGGCCCGGCATTCTACCGTCTAGATGCGCGGACGCTGCGTCCGTGATGAGGAGGCCCAGCCATGCAGCCCTTCGCGGAAGCCGCTACCCAGCTCTGCCCCTACTGTGGTGAGGAAGTGGAGGTCGCCGTGGACCCCATTGGGGTGGCCTCGGAGACGTACATCGAGGACTGCCCGGTGTGCTGCCGTCCCTGGACGGTGCAGGTGTCCCGCGACGAGGAGCGCTTCGCCGTGCACCTGGGCCGCGACGACGACTGAGGCGGCCTGGAGGGCGGGCAGGCGGGCGTGAAACGCGGCGCCGGCGGAAGCCGCCGGGGCGTTGCTTGACACGCTCCGAAGCATGGTTCTCTTGAGTCTTGTGAGGCGGCGCTGGAGCCCCGGTGGGGGGCACCGCGGCGACCGCGAACCAGAACAACCCAGGCTCATTCATGCCGTGCGTCCGCGAGGACGTCACGAACAGGAGACGACCATGCAGGCTCGCAATCCGTTCAACTCCGCCGTCGTGGTGAACCCGCTGATGCGCGATGTCGACGCGCTCTGCCGCGAGCTGACGCAGCCCATGTGGCGCCAGGCCCCGCGTGAGCGCACGCCGGCCGCGGACATCACCGAATCCGAGAGCGGCCTCACCCTGCAACTGGACATGCCCGGGCTGGACGCGAAGGCCATCCAGGTGACGGTGGAGAAGGACATCCTCACCGTGCAGGCCGAGCGCAAGGCCGAGCCGCGCGCGGAGGGCGTCAACGTGCGCCGCCAGGAACGCGCCTTCGGGACACTCGCCCGCTCCTTCGCGCTGCCTGACACGGTGGACGCAAGCCGGGTGGAGGCCCGCTACGAGCAGGGCGTGTTGACGCTGACCCTGCCTCGGCGCGAGGAGTCCAAGCCCCGCGTCATCGAAGTCAAGGTCCAGGGCTGAAGCCGCGGGCGCACACCGCGGGCCTGGGAGGTCACCTGCCTCCCACTGAAATCCCTGCCCAGGGCTTCCGCGAGCAAGGCGGAAGCCCTGCCTGTCCTACCGCTTGGCGCTGAGCGCCAGCGGAACGCGGAACAGCTCCAGCACCTGCTGCACGTCCAGCGGCTTCGCCATGCACGCCAGCGCGCCGGCCTGCTTCGACTGCTCCACGACCTCGGGCGTATGCGCGGACGTCATGGTGATGAGCCGCACGCCCTCCATCTGCTTGCGCGCGCGGATGCGACGGCAGACTTCCAGGCCGTCGATGTCCGGCATGTTGAGGTCGATGATCATGCCGTGTGGCTTCTGCTCGGACACGAGCAGCAGGGCCTCCACGCCGCTCGTCGTCGTCTGCAGCTCCACCTGGGCCGCGAACGGCTTGAACGCGCGCTTGATGGCGTCCAGCACCGGGCGCTCGTCATCCACCGCGAGCAGGCGCACCGTGCCGCTGCCGAGCTCCTCGGGAACCGGCATCTGATGGGTGATGAGGAACGTGCGCAGGTCCGCCGACCGCACGCGGCGGTGGCCGCCCGGCGTCCTGAACGCCATCAGGATGCCACGGTCAATCCACTTGCTCACCGTGGACGGATCCACCTGAAGCAAACGACTGATGTCGTGCGTCGTGTAGAGCTGGTCCGTCATCGCCGTACTCCCCTCTTGCTGCATCATTCCGCTGCCCATGGAACTATTCACCTACCTTGAACACGGGTTTTCTTCAACCTCACTGAGTACCGCGCCTATCAGACCCTCTCATCAGACCCACTGCGTCGTCCCAGCGGCCACTGGCCTTGAGACACAGCTCCACGAGCTCCCGAGCGGCGCCTCGGCCGCCAGGGCTCTGGGTAACGAAGTGGGCCTCTCGGCGCACCTCGGGGACCGCATCCGCAGGACAAGCGGAAAGAGCCACCATTGAAAGTGGACCCAGGTCGTTGTGGTCGTCACCCATGTAAGCGCAGGCGTCCAGGGGCACGTCCAGCTGGGTGAGCAGCTCTTTGAGCGCGGCCGACTTGTCACGGCGGCCTTGGAACACGGCCGCCAGGCCCAGCTCCTGCCCGCGCTTCTCCACGATGCCGGAGGTGCGGGCGGTGAGGATGGCGGCGGGCAACCCGGACAGCCGGGCCATGACGAGCGCATGGCCGTCCTTGACGTCGAAGCGCTTCATCAGCTCGCCGTCCTGGCCGTAGTAGAGGCCGCCGTCGGTGAGCACCCCGTCCACGTCGAAGACGAGCAGCCGCACGCGCGCAGCACGGGACGCCAGCTCTTCCGTTCCCAGTCTGGAAAGGGCGTCCGTCACCATGGCTTGCTCGACTCCCTTGTTTGCTGACGCATCAACCCGGCTCGTGTCCCAACACCCGGCGGATGCTCAGCACGTTTCGTACCACGTCTTCAAACATCTGTGGATTCAGCGAACAGGGACCGTCACACAGGGCACGATCCGGATCTTCGTGGACTTCCGTGAACAACGCGTCAATCCCGGCGGCCGCGGCGGAGCGGGCCAGCAAGGACACGAAGCGGCGTTCGCCCGCCGTCTCGCCGTTTCCGGCGCTGGGGAGCTGAACGGAGTGGGTGGCGTCGAAGCACACGGCGAGGCCGGCGTCGCGCATCTGCGCGAGGCCGCGCATGTCCACCACCAGGTTGTTGTAGCCGAAGGTCGAACCGCGCTCGGTGACGAGCACGTTGGGGTTGCCGGCCTCGAAGGCCTTGCGCGCCGAGTGGACGATGTCCTTGGGCGCCACGAACTGCCCCTTCTTCAGATTGACGCCCTTGCCAGTCCGCGCCACGGCTTCCACCAGGTCCGTCTGCCGGCACAGGAAGGCCGGTATCTGGATGATATCCACAACTTCCGAGGCTGGCCCGACGTGGCTCGTCTCATGGACGTCCGTGAGAACGGGAACTCCCACTTCATCCCGGATTCTCTTCAGGATTCTCAGGCCTTCCTTGAGACCCGGGCCTCTGAAGGACTTGCCGCTGGTGCGGTTGGCCTTGTCGTAGGAGCACTTGAAGGCGTACGGGACGCCGAGCCGGCCGGTGATTTCCTTCAGGAGGCGGGCATGGCGCAGGGCCATGTCCTCGGACTCGATGCTGTCGGGGCCGGCGATGACGAACAGCTTCTGGCCTTGGCCGACCTTGAAGCCACACAGCTCGATGGGGTTGGGGGCGCTCATGCGGACACCTGGCCGGCCGCCGTGTCCCGCTGGGCGAGCGCCGCGCGGATGAAGCCGGAGAAGAGGGGGTGGGGTGCGAAGGGCTTGCTCTTGAACTCAGGGTGGAACTGGCAGCCGACGAAGTAGGGGTGGTCCGCCAGCTCAATCATCTCCACCAGGTTGAGCTCGGGGTTGGCGCCGGAGATGACCAGCCCCGCCTCCTGCAGCTTGCCCCGGTAGGCGTTGTTCACTTCGTAGCGGTGGCGGTGGCGCTCCTGGATGGTGTCCTGTCCGTAGAGCTGGTGGGCGAGCGAGCCGGGCTTCAGCGCGCAGGCGTAGCTGCCCAGGCGCATGGTGCCGCCCTTGTCCTGCACCTTCACCTGGCTCTCCATGAGCGTCACCACCGGGTGCGGCGTGTGCTCGTTGAACTCCAGGCTGTTGGCGGTGGACAGGCCCAGCACGCCGCGGCTGAACTCCACCACGGCCATCTGCAGGCCCAGGCAGATGCCGAAGAAGGGCACCTTCTTCTCTCGTGCGTAGCGCACGGCGGAAATCTTGCCCTCGGTGCCGCGCACGCCGAAGCCGCCAGGCACCAGGATGGCGTCCACGCCGGCCAGCAGCTTCTCCGCGCCCTGCTCCTCGACGTCCTGGCTGTCGACGAAGTGCAGGTTCACCTTCACGTCGTTGGCGATGCCGCCGTGCAGCAGCGCCTCGTTGAGGCTCTTGTAGCTCTCCGTGAGGTTGACGTACTTGCCCACAATGGCGATGCGGACCTGGCCGCGCGCGGGCTCGTACACCTTGCGGATGATGTTCTCCCAGCGCTCCAGGTGCGGCGCCCGGCTCCAGATGTTGAGGACCTCCGCGAGCCGCTCGTCCAGGCCCTGGCGGTGCAGCTCCAGCGGCAGCTCGTAGATGCTGCGCACGTCCGGCGACGTGAAGACGCTGCGCGTGTCCACGTTGCAGAACATGGCAATCTTGTCCTTCAGCTCGCGGGACACCTCGCGGTCGGTGCGGCACACGAGGAAGTCGGGCTGGATGCCAATCTCCCGCAGCTTCATCACCGAGTGCTGCGTGGGCTTGGTCTTCACCTCGCCGGCCGCGCCGATGTACGGCAAGAGCGTGAGGTGGACGTAGACGACGTTCTCACTGCCCACGTCGTAGCGCATCTGCCGGATGGCCTCGAGGAAGGGCAGCGACTCGATGTCGCCCACGGTGCCGCCGACCTCGACGATGACGACGTCCGCGTCCTGCGCCGCCTGGCGGATGCTGGACTTGATTTCGTCGGTGACGTGCGGAATCACCTGGACCGTCTTGCCCAGGTACTCGCCCCGCCGCTCCTTCATGATGACGGCGTGGTAGATGCGGCCGGACGTGAAGTTGTTGAGCCGGCTCATCCGCGCGTTGGTGAACCGCTCGTAGTGGCCGAGGTCCATGTCCGTCTCACCGCCGTCCTCGGTGACGAACACCTCGCCATGCTGGAACGGGCTCATCGTGCCCGGGTCCACGTTGATGTAGGGGTCCAGCTTGATGAGGGTGACGGCCAGCCCACGGTTCTCCAGCAGGGCGCCAATCGAAGCGGAGGCGAGGCCCTTGCCGAGGGAGCTGACCACTCCGCCCGTCACGAAGATGAACTTGGTTTTCTTGGAGCGCATGTCCCGTTCTGCCAACTGAGGCAGGGATGCGTCAATTATTCTGTTTCCGGTGGACGGCCGCCCGCTGGGGACCGAGGGGCGGCGTCAGTTGCCGTCCCAACCACCCGGCCGGGCGACCGCGAACTCCTGGGCGGTCGGCTGCCCGACGCGAAACTTGCGCAAGTCGCAGTTCCGGCAGCTCCAGCCCTCCCAGCCCCGCTTCACCACCAGGTGCAGGCAGGCGTCGTAGTTGGGGCAGAAGAGGTTGCGCTGCGAGTCCACGGACTCCTCGTCCCGGAGGGCGGTGGGCAGCGGGCTGGGGCATG
The DNA here is from genome assembly GCF_013372585.1 of Myxococcus sp. AM010. Taxonomy (NCBI): domain Bacteria; kingdom Pseudomonadati; phylum Myxococcota; class Myxococcia; order Myxococcales; family Myxococcaceae; genus Myxococcus; species Myxococcus sp. AM010. The sequence goes on along the minus strand of NZ_JABXEO010000066.1, from coordinate 43,772 downwards.
GGGTGATGGACACGGCGGAAACTCCCGGATGAAACGTGTTGGGTCGGCCTCTCCCCCCGGCGCGCTCCGAACAGGAGGGGGGGGCCGGCATTCCCGAGCCGCCGCAAAAAGGCCCGTCCCCCTCGCGGGAAACGGGCCCGGAACTGCCAGCGTCTGCCACCGCCTCGGCGCCTTCTCAGGCCAGCGAAGCGGAGGTGGACGCCTTGGAGTTGCTGTCGTTCAAGGCATCACCTCCTTTCGGAGCCCCAGACTTAACCGGGAGCCCGCGGGCGCGCCACTGTCGCCAGGTGCGTGGCGAGAGCCGTGTGGGCACCAGGCGTTCAGGCTGCGACAAACTGCCGCTCCACCAGTCGCCGGTACAGGCCCTCCTGGCTCATGAGGGCGGCGTGGGTGCCGCTCTGGATGACGACGCCGCCGTCGAGCACCAGCACCCGGTCCGCGTTGGCCACGGTGGACAGGCGGTGGGCGATGATGAGCGTGGTGCGGCCCTTCATCAGGCGCTCCAGCGCATCCTTCACCAGGTGCTCGCTCTCCGCGTCCAGGGCGCTGGTGGCCTCGTCGAGGATGAGCAGGCGAGGGTCCTTCAGCACCGCCCGGGCAATGGCGACCCGCTGCTTCTGGCCACCGGACAGCTGCACGCCTCGCTCGCCCACCTGGGTGCCGTAGCCTTCCGGAAAGCGCTCGATGTACGCGTGGGCATTGGCGGCGCGGGCGGCCTCCTCCACCTGGGCGTCGGTGGCGCCGGGCCGGCCGTAGCGGATGTTGTCCGCGATGGAGCAGGAGAAGAGCTGGGGCTCCTGCGCCACCATGCCGATGTTGCGGCGCAGCCACTCCGGCTCCAGGGCGGTGAGCGGATGGCCGTCCAGCAGCACCTCGCCGTTCTGCGGGTCGTAGAAGCGCGACAGCAGGGAGGCCAGCGTGGACTTGCCCGCGCCGGAGGGGCCCACCACCGCCACCACCTCTCCCGGCCGCAGCTCCAAGTCCAGGCCCTGGAGCACCGGCACGTCGGGACGGCTGGGGTAGGCGAAGTGCACGCCGCGGAACTGGACGTGCCCGCGCAGGTCGGTCAGTTGCTCGCCGCCGGCGCCGATGGCGGGCTTGCGGTCCAGCAGTTCGAAGACGCGCTCGGCGGCGCCGCTGGCGCGCATGAAGTCCGCCCACAGCTCCGCGATGCCGCTGAACGAGAAGGCCACCAGCATGGTGTAGATGAGGAACGAGGTGAGCTCGCCCACGGAGAGGCCGCCGTCCACCACCAGCCGGCCGCCGTACCAGAGCACCGCGGCGATGGAGCCATACCCCGCGATGGAGGCCACGCCCATGAAGACGGAGGTCTGGAGCGCGCGCTTCTTGGCCAGCGTGAAGGAGCGCTCCACGGCGACGCTGTAGCGCTCCACCTCGTGCCGCTCCGCGGCGAAGGAGCGCACGGTGCGGATGCCGGACAAGTCTTCCTCGGCCACCTCGCCGCTGGCGGCGAGCGCGTCCTGGGCCTGACGGGAAATCACCCGGACCCGGCGCCCGTAGAACACACCGCCAATGGCCACGGGCGGGATGACGGCCAACATCACCAGCGTGAGCTGGACGGACGTGTAGAGCAGCAGGCCCACGCCGCCCAGGGCCGTGACGACGTAGCGCAGCATCATGGACACGTTGGCCGTGACGGTCGTCTGCAGGACGGTGGTGTCCGAGGAGAGCCGGCTGGTGAGCTCGCCCGTGCGGCGCGAGTCGAAGAAGCCCACCTCCTGGGACAGCAGGGCGCCGAAGAGGTCCTTGCGCAGCCGCGACACCACGCGCTCGCCCGCGCTGGTGAAGAGGTAGATGCGCAGCGCCATGGCGAGGCCCTGCACCGTGAACACGGCGAGCATCAGCATCGCGAGCCGGTCCACCACATACCGGTCGCGCGCGGTGAGGGCCTGGTCCACCAGGTCGCCAATGGCGCGGGGGTAGGCCAGCGTGGCGCCGCTGTTGATGAGGAGGAAGAAGGTGCCCGCTGCCAGTGGCAGCAGCTCCGGGCGCGCGAGCTTCAGCAGGCGCCCCAAGGTGACGCCAGGGGAGGCGCTGCTCTTCGAATCGTTCACGGGGGAAGACACCGGCGGAGACTAACGCGAGCGTCCAACCCGCGCACCGGCCGCCTGCGTGTGCGTTGATGCAGTATTAATCCTCTCGAAGCAGGCCATACGCGGAGTCAGGGGGAGTGCCATGGAGCAGCGTCCATTTGGAAGCACACGGGTGTCCGTGCCCGTCCTGGGCCAGGGGACCTGGCAGATGGAGGAGGACGACCGGGCAGGCGCCATCCGCGCCCTTCGCGCCGGGTTGGACCTGGGAATGACACACGTGGACACCGCTGAACTGTACGGCCACGGCAAGGTGGAGGAGTCCATCGTCGCCGAGGCCATCGCGGGCCGGCGTGGCGACGTCTTCCTGGTGTCGAAGGTGATGCCGTCCAACGCTTCCTACGCGGGCACGCTCGCCGCCTGTGAGCGGAGCCTGAAGCGGCTGCGCACGGACCACCTCGACTGCTACCTGCTGCACTGGCCGGGTTCGCACCCCCTGGAGGAGACGGTGCGCGCCTTCGAGAAGCTGGTGGCGGATGGAAAGATTCGCGCCTGGGGCGTGAGCAACTTCGGGGTGGAGGACCTGGAGGAGGCGCTCGCGCTCGCGGGGCCCGGGCGCATCGCCTGCAACCAGGTGCTCTACCACCTGGAGGAGCGCGCCATCGAACACGCCGTCCTGCCCTGGTGCGAAGCCCACGACGTGGCGGTGGTGGGCTACAGCCCCTTCGGCAACGGCCGCTTCCCCCGACCCGACAGCCGGGGTGGGAGGGTGCTGGGCGCCATTGCCCGCGCGCACGGCGTCACGCCGTACCAGGTGGCGCTCCGGTTCCTGGTGCGCGGGCCGTCGCTGTTCGCCATTCCCAAGGCGAGCCGGGAAGCCCACGCGCGCGACAACGCCGCCGCCGCGTCGCTGGCGCTGACCGCCGACGAGCGGGCCCTCCTCGACGCGGCCTTCCCGCTGGGGGCCGAGCCGGCGTCGCTGCCCGTCATTTGATGCCGGCGGCGAAGGCCTTGCGGAAGGCGGACACGGTGGGCTCACCCGGGCCCACCGTCACCGTGCCCGTTTCGCCCTCCACGGTGGCGCGGGTGCCCTGGCCCTTGAGGAAGCGCACGGAGGTGATGCGGCGCAGCACCTCGCGGCCCTGCTCCTGGGCCAGGGCGCGCAAGGCATGGCTGGTGACATTCACGGCGGACTCCAGCGCGCGGCGGCCCGGCTCGTCATCCAGGCCCACCCACTCCACCTCGAAGCGCAGGGGCTTGCCGCCCAGGGACGCCTCGCCCGGCCAGAACTGCTCGGTGAGGGCGTGGGGCAGCTTCTCCAGCAGCGTCACTACGTCCTGCCGCGTGGGGTTGGGCCGCACGAGCTGCGTCAGCTCCAGCAGCTTCTCCGCGTTGCCCACCGCCACCGCCACCACCGTGGACAGGTCCACGTAGGCCACCGACTCCGAGCGGCGCAGCCCTTCCTTGCTCAGGGCCATCAGCACCGATTCGCGGGGCACGTAGTCCACCACCTCGCCCGTCATCGAATGGCCGTGCGCCAGGTGGAGCGTGACGGTGATGGTGGGGACTTCCTCGCCCGAGCGCGCCCGCGTGGCGAGCGTCCCCAGCTGCTCCAGCACCCGCTCCACCTTGCGCGACACCAGCCGCTGAACGCCCTCCATGTCCTCGTCCTCCTGCTGCTGCCTGCGGGTCTCTTGCGCGCGCTGTGGTTTCGGAGGCGCGGGTGGTTTCGGTGGCGCGGGCTCCCTGGCGACGGTGGGGGGCGCCGTGGGGGCCTGGGTGGCCGCTTCAAGGGTGGGGGACGCCGCGTCCGCCTTCGCCTCACCACCGCCAAAGACGTTCTTGAGGAAGCCCATGGTCAGCCCTCCCTCGCGCGCATGAGCGCTTCCACCTTCTCCACGTCACCGGGGAGGTCGACGGCCACCGTGTGCGAGGTGACCTTCGCGCAGCGGATGGGGATGCCGTGCTCCAGCGCGCGGAGCTGCTCCAGCTTCTCCGCCTCCTCCAGCGGCGTGGGCGCCAGCTTCGCCAGCGACAGCAGCACGTCGCGCCGGTAGCCGTAGAGGCCGATGTGGCCCCAGCGCTGGACGGGCGTGCCCGGCTCGCGGGCGTGGGGCACCAGGCCGCGGCTGAAGTAGAGCGCGTCGCCGTTGAGGGCGAGCACCGCCTTCACCACGTGCGGGCTGGCGGCTTCGTCCGCTTCGAGCGGGCGGACCAGGGTGCCCATCCGCACGGACGCGTCCTGGAAGAGTCCCGCCAGCCGCTGGAGCGCGGCGGGGTCCACCAGGGGCTCGTCTCCCTGGACGTTCACCCAGATGTCGATGTCTGGACGGCCGAGCGCCACCTCGGCGACCCGATCCGTCCCCGTGGCGCAGGCGGGGCTGGTCATCACCGCCTTGCCGCCGAAGCGCTCCACCGCGGCGCGAATGCGGTCGTCATCGGTGGCAACCCACACCTCGTCGAAGGCCTGGGCCTCCTGACAGCGGCGCCAGACGTGCTCAATCATTGTTCGGCCGGCGATGTTCGCCAGCGGCTTGCCCGGGAAGCGGGTGCTGGCATGTCGGGCGGGAATGACTGCAACGGTCCGGCAAGATTGCATGACCCCTCCGTCTATCAGGTTCGCGACGAACGCCTGCCCCCGGGATTGGACATTCGCATCATGGGACACTGGCCAGCGCGGCTCCAGTGCCTAGCTTTGGTCGCAACATGAAGAAGGTCATTCATATCGTTGGGGCGCGTCCGAACTTCATGAAGGTCGCGCCCATCTATCGCGCCATCGCCGAGCGTACTCCCCTGGAGCAAATCCTTGTCCACACGGGGCAACACTACGACGCCAAGATGAGCGACGTGTTCTTCTCCGACCTCGGCCTGCCTGCCCCGGACGTCCATCTGGGCATCGGGTCGGGCAGCCATGCGCAGCAGACGGCGCGGATGATGGTGGAGCTGGAAAAGGTCTTCCTGGCCCACCCTCCGGCGCTCGTCTCCGTGGTGGGCGACGTGAACAGCACCATCGCCGCGGCGCTGGTGACGTCGAAGCTGGGCATCCCCCTGGCACACGTCGAAGCGGGGCTGCGGAGCTACTCGCCTCACCAACCGGAGGAGATCAACCGCCTCGTCACCGACCGCCTGTCGGACCTGCTGCTGACGCCGTCCCGTGACGCGGACGCCAACCTGCTCAAGGAAGGCACCGACCCGGCCCGCATCCACTTCGTGGGCAACGTGATGATCGACTCGCTCTTCGCCTCGCGCGAGAAGGCCGACAAGCTGCCGCTGCTCAAGGACCTGGGGCTCATCCCCCACGGCTACGCGGTGTGCACGCTGCACCGGCCCTCCAACGTGGACGACCCCAAGATTCTGGGTGGCCTCTTGTCCGCGGTGGCCCACGTCGCCACGCGCCTGCCGGTCATCTTCCCGGTGCACCCGCGCACGCGGAAGGTGATTTCGGAGCAGGGCCTGGGCACGTGGTTCGAGCGCACGCCGAACCTGCGGCCCGTGGAGCCCATGGGCTACCTGGACTTCCTGGCGCTCACGTCGAAGGCGCGCCTGGTGCTCACCGACTCCGGCGGCCTCCAGGAGGAGACGACGGCCATGGGCATCCCGTGCCTCACCCTGCGCGAGCAGACCGAGCGCCCCATCACCGTGGAGGAGGGCTCCAACGAGGTGGTGGGCACCGACCCGGTCCGCATCCGGCTGGCCGCGGACCGCGTGCTGGATGGTGAAGGCAAGCAGGGCCGCGTCCCCGAGTACTGGGACGGCCGCGCCGCCGAGCGCATCGCGGACCTGTTCGCGAGCTTCCTCGGCGTCGAGGACCAGCCGATTCAGGCGGCGTCGGCCTGAGGGCGATGGGCGGGTGGGGGGCCTTGGCACTTGCGTGGGCCCACCCGCGCGTCCGTCCCCACCTGTGCAGGAGGGCCCGCCGTGGTAGAGCGCTGGCAGGCCCATGCACCGCGCACCGCAGGAAGAAGCCCCGGAGGGCTATGTCGACATCCGCTACGTCGTCGAGCCGAACTACGCGGGGTGGCGGCTGGATGCGTACCTGGGCGAGAAGCTCCGCCGGATGACGCGGGAGCGGCTCCAGGGCGTCATCCTGAGGGGCGTCATCTGCGAGGAGCGGCGCCTGAAGCCGTCCACGCCGGTGTACCCGGGGCTGGCCTTCCGCATCCGGCGCCGCGCCAGCGAGGAGCCCGACACGCCCACGGAGTTGCCCGTGGTGTTCCAGGACGACTGGCTGCTGGTGCTGGACAAGCCCGCGGGGCTGCCCATCCACCCCACGGCGCGCTACCACAAGGGCACCCTCGTCACGCTGCTGCGAGAGCGCTTCGGTGAGCGCTTCGCCGAGCCCGCGCACCGGTTGGACCGGGAGACCAGCGGGCTGGTCGTCTGCGGGCGCACCACGGCGTCATGCCGGGCGCTGGGGCGGCTGTTCGTCTCGCGTGACGTACATAAGGAGTACCTGGCGCTCTGCGAGGGGCACCCGCCCGAGGACGCGTTCACCGTGGACGCGCCCATCGCGGAGGGCACCGAGCTCATCCGCATCGCCGTGCGCATCGACCCGGTGGAGGGCAAGGAGAGCCGCACGCGCTTCCAGGTGCTCCAGCGCTTCACGCGAGACGGCGCGCCCTTCGCGCTGCTGCGCTGCTTCCCGGAGACGGGGCGCCAGCACCAGATTCGCATCCACCTGCACCACGCGGGCTTCCCGCTCGTGGGCGACAAGATGTACGGGCCGGATCCGGGCTACTTCGACCGCTTCAGCAAGCACTGCCTGGAGCCCGAGGCGTGGCCGCGGCTGCGCCTGCCCCGCCATGCGCTGCACGCCGCGCGCATCGCCTTCCCACACCCGGGCTCCGGTCAGGCGGTGGTGTTCGAGGCGCCCCTGCCCGCGGACCTCACGGCCTTCATCGAAGGCCCCCGGCCCGGAATGGAGCGGGCAGGGGGCCAGGGGCGTGAAGCCGGTGGTGACGTCAGGCGGTGAGCTTGCTGGGCTCGGCGCGCTGCTCGGCGAAGTCGCCGATGAGGTACTTGCCGGAGAAGCAGGCGGTGCAGAAGCTGCCGCGCTCCGGGTCGCCTACCGCGCGACCCAGGCCCTCCTGGGAGATGTAGCCGAGCGAGTCCGCCGTCACGTACGTGGCAATCTCCTCCACGCTGTGCGTCGCGGCGATGAGCTCCTGGCGGCTCGGCGTGTCGATGCCGTAGTAGCAGGGCCACTTCGTGGGCGGCGAGGAGATGCGCAGGTGCACCTCCAGCGCGCCCGCCGCCTTGATCATCTTCACGATTTTGCGGCTCGTGGTGCCACGGACGATGGAGTCGTCCACCACCACCACGCGCTTGCCCTTGAGCACCTGCCGCACCGCGGAGAGCTTCAGCTTCACGCCGAAGTGGCGGATGGACTGCTGCGGCTCGATGAAGGTGCGGCCCACGTAGTGGCTGCGGATGAGGCCCACGTCGTAGGGGATGCCGCTGGCCTGCGCGAAGCCGATGGCCGCTGGGACGCCGGAGTCCGGCACCGCGATGACCAGGTCCGCGGCGGGCGCGGGCTGCTCCTTCGCGAGCTGACGGCCCATCTCCTTGCGCACCTCGTACACGTTGCTGCCGAACAGCGTGGAGTCCGGCCGCGCGAAGTACACTTGCTCGAAGATGCAGCGCGCCTGCCGCGGCGGCTCCGCGAAGGGCTTGCTGGTGCGCAGCAGCCCGTTCTCGATGACGAGCAGCTCGCCCGCGTCCAGCTCGCGCACGATATCCGCCTCGATGAGGTCCAGCGCGGTCGACTCGCTGGCCAGCACGTAGGCGCCCTCCTTCATCCGCCCCAGCACCAGCGGCCGGATGCCGTGCGGGTCCCTCACCGCGACGAGCTTGTTCTCCGTGAGCACCAGGAGGCTGTAGGCGCCCGTCACCTTGCGCAGCGCCTCCACGAGCTTCTGCTCGAAGGTCGCCTGCTTGGAGCGCGCCAGCAGGTGCAGGATGACCTCCGTGTCCGCGTCCGACTGGAAGATGGCGCCGTCGGCCTCGAGCTGCTGCTTCAGCTCGGCCGCGTTCACCAGGTTGCCGTTGTGCGCGATGGCGCACTGCCCGCCCGCGTACTGCACGAAGAGCGGCTGGGCATTCTTGAGCCCGCTGCCTCCAGCGGTGGAGTAGCGCACATGGCCGATGGCCGCCTGCCCGGGCAGGGTGGCGAGCACCGGCGCGTCGAAGATGTCGGCGACGAGTCCCAGCTGCCGGTGAGCGCGCAGCCCCATCCCGTCAGAGGCGACGATGCCCGCGGACTCCTGCCCCCGGTGCTGGAGGGCGTGCAGTCCCAGGTACGTCAGGTTGGAGGCCTCGGCGTGCCCCACGATTCCGAAGATGCCGCACATGGCGCGCTGCCTTACTCCTTTCAAGCGGTGAGCGGAACAGGAACGCATGCCCCTCTGGTGGGTATTCCACCCGACGCCAGAGTCGTTTCATGTGGGCAGTCAGGCGTCCCAAAGCCCCGGCCCAGCGGTTAGTCTGGCTCGCGCATGGCATCCTCGCGCGCGGCCCGCTGGCGTTCCCTGTTTCCCCTGGTATTGCTCACCGTTGGCGCCGCGTATTCGCTGGCGTCCTGGAACTGGTGTGGCAGTTGGGCCGAGCGCGCGCCACTCCTTGTGTCACAGGTTCATGGCGAAGGGCCGCTGCGCGCGGGCGCGGCGAAGGTGACGCTCGCGCCGCCTTTCCCGGTGGTGGTGGCCGGTTATACGCCGCCACGGCCCGAGGCGGACCAGGCCGACGTGCCGCTCTTCGCGCGCGCGGTGGTGCTGGAGGCAGGCGGGTCACGGGTGGGGCTGGTGTCGTTGGACCTGCTCCTGGTTCCGGACGTGCTGGTCACGCGGGTGCGTGAGCGCGCGCGGGCCTCGGGGCTGGAGGACGTGCTGGTCCTGGCCACGCACACGCATTCGTCGTTGGGCGGGTATGACTCGCGGTTGGTGGCGCAGTTGTCCGGCACCGGGCGCTACCGGGAGGACGTGGTGGACGTCATCACCTCGGCGGCGGGGGGCGCGCTGGCCCAGGCGGCGGCGGCGCTCGCCCCGGTGTCGTTGGAGGTCGGCGAGGCGCGGAAGCAGGACTTCGTCGTATCGCGCAGTGGCGGCGCGAAGCCGGATGGCGTCCTGACGCGCGCCGTGTTCCGGGGGCAGGAGGGGCCGGTGGCGGAGCTGCTGCTCTTCGCCGGGCACCCGACAATGGTGCCGCGTCACCGCGCCTACGTGGACCCGGACTACCCCGGCCGGCTCAGCGCGCTGCGCGAGGAGGAGGGAAGCGGCGTGACGCTGGTGCTGCAGGGCGCGGGAGGCAATGCGAAGGTGGCGTACTCGGAAGGGCAGGGGCTGGAGCGCGTGTCGGGCTTCGCGCGGGCGCTGGCGGAGCTGGCTGGCGACGTGCCCTTGTCACCCGTGGGAGAGACGGTGCGGCTGTCCCTGGCGCGCGCCGACGCGGCGATGCCACGTCCGGACGCGTCGCGGTTGGTGCCGGCGCTGACGCGGGCGGCGGGGGACAACCTGCTGTGTGACTCCGCGCCGCGTCTGGCGGAGGTGGGCGCGCTGGTGCTGGGGCCGCTGAAGCTGGTGGCGGTGCCGGGTGAGCCCAGCGTGGCCGCGGGCGTGGAGCTGCTGCAACGGACCGGCGCCACGGGCGTGCTGAGCCTGGCGGATGGCTACGTGGGCTACGTGGAGACGGCGGCGAACGTGCAGGGTGGACTGGGTGAGTCCAGGCGCCAGTACTTCGGGCCCGCGCTGCTGGAGCGGCTGACCGTGGCGGCGGAGCTCGTGGCCGGGGCGGCGGGCTTCACGCCGTGAAGCGGCCGGGCGCCGCGGATGCGTCTCCGCGGCGCGGCCGGCTTGAGGCTGGCTAGAGCTTCTCGAACTTGGAGTCCTTCTTGCGCTTCTTGAACACGAGCGCGGTGCGGCCCAGAAGCTGCGCGAGCTCCGCCTGGGCGCCCTCGGCGATGCGCGCCGCGGCTTCCTGGCGCGTCTCCGGGCCCTCGTTGATCTTCACCTTGATGAGCTCGTGGTCCTGCAGCGCCTGCTCGATGGCGGCGATGACACCTTCGGTGACGCCGGCCTGACCGACGATGACCACCGGCTCCAGGTGGTGTCCTAGCGCGCGCAGATGGCGGCGTTGCTTCCCAGTGAGCGGCACGTTCCTTCTCTCCTTCGTGATTTCGGGTAAGGGGGGCGCACCCTACTTCTTCTGCGACGCCATGCGGATCTCTCGCTGCGCGTCGATGTGGTCCGGCTGCAGCTCCACGGTGCGCTTGAAGTGCTTGAGCGAGCCCGGCGCGTCACCACTCAGCTTGGCGATGACGCCCAGGAAGTAGTGTGCGGGGGCGCAGCGCTCGTTGCGTTTGATGGCGTTCTGGATTTCCCGGAAGGCCTCGGGCTGGGCGGCCTTCTTGTCCGCCGCCGTGAAGAAGCGCGCGTAGCCACGCCACGCGTAGAACTCCGCTTCCTCCGGGTTCAGCTTGATGGCCTCGTCCAGCATCTTCACGGCGTCCGGGAACTTGCGCGCCTTCACCAGGATGCAGGACTTCTGGAACAGCTCCTCCGCCATGAGGATGCCGTTGATGTCCACCCCGTCTCCGCTGCCGCCGCTCTTGAGCTCCTCGATGTAGCTGGCGCGGCTGTTGTCGTCGGAGAGGGTGCGGTAGGCGTCGCCGATATACGCGAAGACCTCCGCCTTCAGCTTCTCCAGCTCCGGCGGCGCCCCCTGCGGGAGCGTGTCCGGGTGGTACAGCTTGGCCAGCCGGAAGTACGCGATCTTCACCGCGCTGGCGTTCGTCTGCTCCGTCAGCCCGAGCCGCTGGAAGTGGTTCTGCTGCTTCATCGCCATCGTGAGCTGGCGCAGGGCGGGAATCTCTTCAGCGCCCGGTGCATTCGCGGGCGTCGCCGTGGCAGCGGGTGCGGCGGGACGCTGCGCGCCTTGTGCGGACAGGGACGGCGGCGGACGGGGCTGGGCGGCGCCGGGCCCGGCGACTGGAGGACGCGCGGCGGTGGCACCGGGGCCGGCGGTTGGGGCCGTGCCCGCGGGGCGCGTGGCACCTGGGCCTGCCGCGGGCGTTGCTCCTGCCACGGGGCGTTGGGGCACGGCGCCGGCGGCTTGCGCCCCCCTGGCGGGCTGCGGACCTCCCGCGACATTCGGAGCGGCTCCAGCGGGACGCTGTTGCGCGGAGGCGTGCGTGGCGCTCGCGGGCTGCGGACGTCCCGCGACGTTCGGAGCGGCTCCGGCGGGACGCGGCGCACCAGCGGCTTGCTGGCCCACGGCGACATTCGCCGCCTGCGCACCGGTGGAGGGCTGGGCACCTCCGGCCCCTGGCGCTCGTGGGCCCACGTCCTGCGCCGTCCTGGCCTGGCCGGCGAACGACACCGCGTCCAGCTCCTTGAGCAGGAACGCGAGCCGCAGCAGGTGGTCCGAGTCCTGCGCGAAGTCCGTCAGCAACTGCGCGACCGAGCGCACACCGTCGATGACCGTGAGCGCGCGGACCTCGTGCGGCGTGAGGCGCAGCTCGCTCGCGGCCACGACGCCACCGGACTTCATGATGGGAAGCTGGAGCACCGGGGTCAGCCGGCGCTTGAGGTCCGCGGAGGGAATCCGGCGCACCGTGTCGCTCAGCACCGCCCAGCGGTGGCCCAGCGGCATCGCCTTGTGCGAGGGCAGGTCCTTCAGCTCGAAGGTGAACGTCCCGGCTTCAGCCCGTAGGCCCCTGGACAGGATGCCGCCCGCGCGCTGCGCCAGGATGGCGAAGGCGGTGGCCGGTTGGAGCAGTCCCAGACCGAAGAGCGCGGTGAGCAGGTCTCCGCCAAAGCGCTCCAGCGCGGGCTCGGCCTGCTGAAGCTGCGCGGGCGTGAGCAGCCGCGCCGCGACCAGCGATGGCCCGAGCGCTTCTTCGGGATGAGACGAGTCGACGAACTCCGGGTTGCCCTTGCGGAAGTGAATCTGGACGACACGGTCGGCCAGCGTCAGCGACAGCAGCCCCGTCTGCTCTCGCGCGGCGACGCGGCCATACAGGCGGAAGGGGGAGAGCTGCTCGAGCTGGCCGAGCGCCGGAATCTCCGGTGCGGCGTCATCGCCCTCCACCGCGGGCACCGCTACGGGCGCGGACGCCGGAGCCGGGCTCGCAGGGGGCGCGCTCGGCGGACGCGCGGCTCCCGCTACGGGCGGCGGTGGCACCGCTCCGGGAGGACGGGCATGCGGGGCAGGCGCCGCGGGACGCCGCGAGGGGGCCTCAGGGGGCCGAGCGCCGGGACCCGCCATGGGTGCGGCACCCGGGCCCGCCATGGGCCGGACACCGGGTCCCGCGATGGGGGCACCCGGGCTCGCCATGGGCCGGACACCGGGTCCCGCGATGGGGGCACCCGGGCCCGCCATGGGCCGGACACCGGGACCTGCGATGGGCGCCGCACCCGGACCCGCACTCGGCGCGACACCCGGGCCCGCTACGGGCCGGACACCGGGACCCGCGATGGGCGCCGCTCCCGGGCCCGCGCCTGGCGCGACACCGGGGCCTGCCGCGGGCCGGGCACCTGGACCCGTCACGACGGGCGCTCCGGAGACCACACCCACGGGAGCGGCCTGCTCCGCGGCGGAGGCGGCCGGTGCGCCCGGGCCCCACAGCTCTCGGGGGACGACGTCGCGCGCTTCCGGGAAGCGCCAGGGAAAGGCGAAGTTGAGCCCGTCCTCGGACATCTGGAGCCGGCCCTGGATGGAGCCGCTTTCGATGAGCAGTTCAATGGTCGGCAGGGTGAGGGGCCCCCACATGGTGCCCCTGTCGTTGCGGACCCAGTACTGCCGGACCTCACCCTCCGCCATGCGCGGCCTTGCTCCTTCGTCCTGCGAGAAAAGCGAACCCTACCGCTGTCCTCCGCCGCATCAAAGCAGAGCGCCGGAGCGCGAGCCCCTTACTTCGACTCAGGGCGCCGCGCCATCCAGCGCCGCGAGCCCGAGCGCCGCCAGACACGCCGCGTCCGCTTTCTGTTCAGCGGGCGGATCGAAGCAGTACACCTCGCTGTCGAAGACCTTGCACAGCCCGTCCGGGGTGGACGCACAGGCGGACTTCGAGAAGGCGGTGGTGCAGTTGTACCCACACACCGGGCCCGCCTCGGTGTTCTTGCACTGCGGCGCGGGCAGCTCGCGCTTCCAGGCGCACAGCGCGGCGGGGGAGGGGTCGAAGCAGCGGAGGTTGCCGCCGGCCAGCTTGCACACGCCCGCGGGCGTCCGGGCGCAGCGCACCCCCTCCGGGGCGTTGATGCAGCCATAGCCGCACGTCAACTCCATGGCGTTGCTGTGGCACTGGGCGGTGGGCGTGTCCTTGCCGTACACGGCGAACACCACGGCCGGAGGGTCGAAGCACTCCACCTCGCCGCTCCGGCCCCGGCAGACGCCCGCGGGGGTCTGCGCGCACTTCACCCGGCCGGGCTGCGTCGCGCAGTTGTAGCCACACGCCACCACCCCATCGATGCTCTGACACCCCGGCTTCGGCAGCGCCGCGCCATAGGCCTTCTGCACGTAGGCCGGCGGGTCGAAGCAGACCGCCTGCCCGTCAATCACCTGGCAGTGGCCCTGCGGCGTCTGCGCGCAACGCACCCGCTGTCCGTCTGACATGCACCCGTAGCCGCAGGACACCTTGCCGTCGATGGCGCGGCACGTCGGCTTGGACGGGTCCTGCGGAAGCGGAACCGAGCCCAGGGTGAGCGCCAGCACGGTGAGGAAGGAAGCGAGCACGGGGACCTCGGCGGGGGAGCAAAGTCGCCCCGTCATTGACGCCCAAGGTGCGCGGTGACGCAAGAAGCGGGCGGTCATGGGCGGCGGGCCGGGCCCGTGGTACCCAGGCGCCGCCCGCGAGGAGGCTCACCCCGGTGGACGTGGACGTCAGTGCGCTGCACCTCATCCTGCTGTGTCTCGCCGCGCTGATTGCCGGCCTGGTGGATGCCATCGCGGGAGGCGGCGGGCTCATCTCCCTCCCCGCGCTGCTGGCCGCGGGACTTCCGCCCCACGTGGCGCTGGGCACCAACAAGGGGCAGTCCGTCTTCGGCGCGTTCGCCGCGCTGGTGCGCTTCTCCCGCGCGGGGCTGGTGGATGGGCGCCTGGCGCGGGTGACGTTCCCCTTCGGCCTGGGTGGGGCCTTCGCGGGCGTGGCGCTGGTGCTGCTGGTGAAGCCAGAGGTGCTCAAGCCGCTGGTGCTGGTGCTGCTCATCGCGGTGGCGGTGTTCCTCGCCTTCCGCAAGTCGCCGCGTCCAGGGGACACGCCAGAGCCCGGGCCGCCCGCGCGCGCACGCGCCATTGGCGCGCTCATCGCGCTGGTCATCGGCACCTACGACGGCTTCTTCGGACCGGGGACGGGGACGTTCCTCATCGTGGCCTTCTCGTCCCTGCTGGGACACGGCCTGGCGCGCGCGTCCGCGGACGCGAAGGTGGTGAACTTCGCCTCCAACCTCGCCTCCGTCGCGTTGTTCGCCTTCAAGGGCGTGGTGCTGTGGAAGGTGGCGCTGCCCATGGCCGGCGCCCAGTTCGTGGGCGCCTGGCTGGGCGCGCACCTGGCGGTGAAGGGCGGCGACACGCTGGTGCGCAAGGTGGTGCTGGGCGTGGTGCTGGCCCTGGTGCTCAAGCTGGGGCACGACGTGGTGACGGCCTGAGGAGCCCGTCACCCGCCGTCAGCCGATGTGCACCAGCAGCGCCTCACGGCGCTTCGCCACGGTGGCCATGAACTTCTGGAGCTCCTCGAAGTAGGAGAGCAGCTCCTCCAGTGGGTCCACCTCGGCCTCGGGCTCGTCCCACGTCCCGGGGTAGATGTCCTGGGCCTGCATGGCGGACGCGTCGTAGCGCGCGCGCAGCGTCTTCTCCGTCACCTGCTGGAGCGCCGTGGCCAGGGCCTGGACCTCGGCGGGCGTGAAGACGCGCGCGGTGCCTTCCTCGGAGGGGATGTCGCCCACGTCCTCGCCGCCACGCACCAGGAAGTCCAGCGGCGCGCTGCCTTCCCACGGCGTTCCGGTCAGCAGGTACTGGAGGCCGTGCCACGCCTCGCCGATGTCCAGCTCCAGGAACGCCGAGCCCTTCGGGTCACCGAAGTCCTCATCATCGTCGACGAAGTCCTCCAGCCGTTCGGGGAACTGGAGCAGGGCGACGCGCTGGGGCTCGGTGGCGCTGCGCAGGGTGCAGAGCATCTCCATGGCGCTATTCCACCACCACCAGCCTGGCGTTGTTCTCCACGGCGGTGCCTTCCTTGGCGAACAGCTCCGTCACCTTGCCCGCCTTGGGGCTCTTGAGCTCGTTCTCCATCTTCATGGCCTCCACCACCACGAGCCCCTGGCCCTCCGTCACCTCGTCGCCCACCTTCACCAGCACCTTCACCACCTTGCCCGGCATGGGCGCGGTGACCAGCTGCTTGCCTTCAACGGAGAAGGCCGCGTTGGCCGCGCGCAGCCGCAGCCGGCGCTCATCCGCCACGTCGATGCGGTTCACCTGGCCGCGCAGGAGCACGCCAAGCTCGTCGCCGTTCTCCTCGAACTCGACGCTGTACGACTGGCCGTCCACCAGCATGGACAGCGTGCCGTGCTCCAGCGCCAGCGCGTCCACCTGGTACGTGGTGGCGCCCACCGTGATTTTGTACTGGTCGTTCCCCAGGGGCTCCAGGTCCACGGGAACGGCTTCCTTCTGGCCCTGCTGCTTCGTGAAGTAACGCATGGAAGTCCTTCCGAGCTTTGGGGGTTAGCGGCGCGTGCGCAGCGCCAGCTTCCACGGGGAGACGCCGCCGTTGCCACCGCCCTGGCCGCCACTGGCGGCAGGCAGTGTCTTCGCGCGCTTCTGGTCCTTCTGGTACGTGTGCACCACGCTGGCCAGCAGCGCCATCTCGCTCAGCTTCGCGTCCTCCGCGCCCAGCAGCGCGTCGTGCTGGCGGGTGAGGAAGCTGGTGTCGTAGTCGCCCTCGATGAACTCGGGGTGCGCCAGGATGGCCTTCAGGTAGCGGATGTTGGTGGTGATGCCCTTCACCACGTACTCGGACAGCGCGCGCTGCGTGCGGGCGATGGCCTCGCGCCGCGTGGGGGCCCACACGGACAGCTTGGAAATCATCGGGTCGTAGACGTTGGGCACCGTGTACCCGGGGAACACGCCCGAATCGTCCCGCACGTTCGGCCCACCCGGCACGCGCAGGTACGTAATCTTGCCCGGGCTGGGCATGAAGTTGCGGCTCGGGTCCTCCGCGTACACGCGGACTTCAATGGAGTGACCGCGCGGCGTGGGGGCCTCGGTGAGGCCGAGCTTCTCGCCCTCGGCGGCCTTGATTTGCATGGCCACCAGGTCCAGGCCCGTCACCCACTCCGTCACCGGGTGCTCCACCTGGAGGCGGGTGTTCATCTCCAGGAAGTAGAAGTTGCGGTGCACGTCCACCAGGAACTCCACCGTCCCGGCGCCCACGTAGTTGACGGCCTTGGCCGCCTTCACCGCGACCTCGCCCATCTTCGCGCGCAGCTCCGGCGAGAGGATGGGGCTGGGCGTCTCCTCCACCACCTTCTGGTGCCGGCGCTGCGCGGAGCACTCGCGCTCGTTCAGGTGGATGGTGTTGCCGAACTGGTCCGCGAAGACCTGGATCTCCACGTGGTGTGGCTTCTCCAGGTACTTCTCGATGTAGACGGCGTCGTTGCCGAAGGCGTTGAGGGCCTCGCTCTTGGCGGCGCGCCATGAGGATTCAAAGTCCTCCATGCGCTCCACCTTGCGCATGCCCTTGCCACCACCACCGCCCGCGGCCTTGAGCATGACGGGGAGGCCAATCTTCTCCACGTAGGCGCGCGCGTCTTCCACGGAGGCGACGGGCTCGGTGGTGCCGGGCACCACGGGCACGCCCGCCTTGATCATGTTCGCGCGGGCACGCGTCTTCTCGCCCATGGCGTCCATGGCGGACGCCGGCGGGCCAATGAACGTCAGCCCCGCGGCGTCACACGCGCGGACGAAGGCGGCGTTCTCTGAGAGGAAGCCATAGCCGGGGTGGATGGCATCGGCGCCAGCCTGCTTCGCGGCGTCGAGGATGCGCTGCTGCACCAGGTAGCTCTCACGCGAAGGCGGGGGCCCCACGAAGATGGCCTGGTCAGCCGTGCGCACATGCAGGGCGGAGCGGTCCGCCTCCGAGTACACCGCCACCGTGGCGATGCCGAGCTCCTTGCACGTGCGCATCACCCGGATGGCGATCTCGCCGCGATTGGCGACGAGCACTTTGCGGATCTTGGGCATGGGGCCCGTCTAGCACGGGGCGCCCCTGTTTGCCGCCTCTACTTCCGGGTGTTCAGGTACTGCTCCATGTAAGCGCGAGCCTGCGTCAGCTTGGCCTCCACGAAGCGGTCGTCCTCGTCCGGCTCCGGCGGCTTCGGCGGACCCGACCGTCCAGGTTCGTTGCCGAAGTCGACCGCGGCAGCCAACAGGTTGCGTGCCGCGTTGCCGCCGCCGAAGAGGCGGGCCAGCATGCCCGTCTCCACGTCCAGCCAGCGCGCCGCCTGCCGGATGACGTCCAGAACCTCACCTTCCACGGCCTTGGACGGGCGCCCCGGGCCGCTGATGCAGGAGCGCGCGTAGCTGTGCTCGCGGTCCACGAAGAGGCCCAGCGCCCGGTCCCGGAAGTCCTGCGCCAGGGCCTGACTCATGGCGTCGAGCTGCTCTTCCAGGAAGGGCTGCTCGGACTTGCGTGCCTTGCGGCCAGGGGCGGGCGGGAGCTCCAGCTCGACGGCGTGCCAGCCCGCATCGGCCAGCCCCTCTGGCGGAGGCTCCACCCACTTCACCTCGGGCGTGGCCAGGTCCACCGCTTCGCACACGCGCTTGAGCGTCTGCCGCAGGGCGGTGAGGTTTCCTTCGACGTCGGAGAGAAAGAGGATGAGGCGACGGTGGGACAAGTTGAGATTCCTTTCCTGGCCCCTGTAAGCCCGTTCGTCATCCCCAAATTTCCCCTCCGCGCGCGCCTGCCTGCCCTGCTGGCGAGAGAGGGCGGGCAGGCGAGGGCTGGAAGAGACCTAGAGCGGGATGTTGCCGTGCTTGCGGGGGAGGTTCTCCTGGCGCTTGTCCTTCAGCAGCTCCAGGGCGCGGATGAGCTTGGCGCGCGTCTCCTCCGGACGGATGATTTCGTCGATGTAGCCCAGCTCCGCCGCCTTGAACGGGGTGGCGAACTTCTCGCGGTAGTCCGCCGTCAGCTTTGCCCGTTCGGCGGCGGTGTCCGTGGCCTTGAGCAGCTCGTTGCGGAAGATGATGTTGACCGCGCCCTCGGGGCCCATGACGGCGATTTCGGCGGTGGGCCAGGCGAAGTTCATGTCCGCGCGGATGTGCTTGGACGCCATGACGTCGTAGGCGCCGCCGTAGGCCTTGCGGGTGATGACGGTGACCTTGGGGACGGTGGCCTCGGCGTAGGCGTACAGCAGCTTGGCGCCGTGGGTGATGATGCCGCCCCACTCCTGGTCGGTGCCGGGGAGGAAGCCGGGCACGTCCACCAGCGTGACGAGCGGGATGTTGAAGCAGTCGCAGAAGCGCACGAAGCGCGCGGCCTTGATGCTGGCGTCGATGTCCAGCACGCCGGCGAGCACCGCGGGCTGGTTGGCGACGACGCCCACGCTGCGCCCGTTCATGCGCGCGAAGCCGATGACGATGTTCTTCGCGAAGTGCTCCTGCACCTCGAAGAAGTGCTTGTCGTCGACGATGGCCTTGATGACTTCCTTGATGTCGTAGGGCTTGTTGGGGTTCGCCGGGACAATCGTCTTGAGCGACTCCTCGGCCCGGAACGCGTCGTCCTCGCACGGCTGGACGGGCGCCTCTTCCTGGTTGTTGGAGGGCAGGAAGGAGAGCAGCTCGCGCGTCATCACGATGGCGGCCTGCTCGTTCTCCGCCGCGAAGTGGGCCACGCCGGACTTCTGGTTGTGCGTGACGGCGCCGCCCAGCGCCTCCTTCGACACCTCCTCGTGCGTCACCGTCTTGATGACGTCCGGGCCGGTGATGAACATGTACGAGGTGTCCTTCACCATCATGATGAAGTCGGTGATGGCCGGCGAGTACACCGCGCCGCCCGCGCACGGGCCCATGATGAGCGAAATCTGGGGCACCACGCCGGAGGCCAGGGTGTTGCGCACGAAGATGTCCGCGTAGCCGGCCAGGCTCTCCACGCCCTCCTGGATGCGCGCGCCGCCCGAGTCATTCAGGCCGATGACGGGCGCGCCCACGCGGGTGGCCAGGTCCATGATCTTGCAGATCTTCTGCGCGTAGGCGCCCGACAGCGAGCCGCCGAAGACGGTGAAGTCCTGGGCGAAGACGAAGACCTTGCGGCCTTCCACGGTGCCGTAGCCGGTGACGACGCCGTCGCCGGGAATCTTCTTGTCGCCCATGCCGAACTCGCTCGAGCGGTGGGTGACGAACTTGTCCAGCTCGCAGAAGGAGCCGGGGTCGAGGAGCAGGTCGATGCGCTCGCGGGCCGTGAGCTTGCCGGCTTCGTGCTGCTTGGCGATGCGGTCTGCGCCGCCACCCAGCTCGGCCTGCTTCTCCATCTTCTCGAGACGCGCGCGGAGGGGTCCTTCTCGGGAGTCTGGTCCATGGGGCGCGTCTAGCATGATTGGGGCGCAGACGCGCTGCCTGGATTCCGGACTTCCATGTCTACCGCCGCCAGGTCCAGGCCGTAGCGCTGGCGGACCTCCACCAGGGGCGACTCCCACATCTGACACCACGGCGCCCCGAAGAGGGGCCGGGCGCGCTGTCCCAGCAGCCAGCCCCGGACGATGGCGCGCATGCGCTCCTCGTGCTGGGAGAACGCGTAGAGGAGGGTGTTCGTCAGGCCGCCCGCGAGGATGCCCAGCGCGAAGGGGCTGCCCACCTGGGCCAGGCTGAAGGCCTGGAGGCCCAGCTCGCCCGTCACGCTCGTCGGAAAGCCCGTGAGGACGTGCCAGACGTCATGGGATTCGAGCAGGTGCGCGCGCACGTACTCCTCGTCGGTCCGCGCCTCCAGGGAGGGCAGGGCGCGCGGGTCCACCTGGTTCGCTTCCAGGTGGTCGACGAAGGCACGTCCCAGGGTGTGCTCGGGCAGGGCGCGCAGCGTGGCCAGTGGGAGCGGGCCCATGCGCGGGCGTTCAATGAAGGCCTGGGCCGCGGGGGCGTGGCGCATCAGCCGCTCCACCAGCCGCCGCATCGCCATGGGGGGCGCGAGCACCGGGGCCAGACCCAGGACGTCCTGGAGTTTCTCCGGGTGGCGGAGGGCCCGAGCCATCCGCCATGCCGTCCACGCATACGCGACAGGATTCCTCATGGTGCCTCCAAGGTGGGGGCCGCTGGGGCCAACGCGTCCAGCGTAGGCGGGAGGCGCCAGGGCGGGGCGGGGTGACCGCGGCCGTGCTCGCGGGCGGACAGCTCAAAGGCCGAGGAGCGGACACTCAGGGGGCGGGCGGCCGACCGGGCCGCCTCCAGGTCCGTGCGCGCCGGGTGGAGGGGACGGAGGTTGAAGCCATGGGAGGGCTGCCATGCGTGCCGCGCGAGGTTCCATTCAAATCGGCTCGTTCCGCGGCATTCCCGTCCGCGTCCACTTCTCCCTGTTGCTCGTCCTGCCGCTGCTGGCGTTCCTGTTCGGCGGCGCCTTCCGGCGCGCGGCGGAGGTAGCCGAAGTCCCACCGGAGCGCCTGGGCGGCTCGCCCGCGCTGTGGGGGCTGGTGGTGGCGGTGGGCCTGTTCGCGTCCGTGTTCGTCCACGAACTGGCGCACACCGTGTACGCGCTGCGCCGCGGCGGGAAGGTGCGCTCGATTACGTTGATGATGGTGGGCGGTGTGTCGGAGCTGACGGAGGCGCCGCCGCGTCCCCGGGACGAAGCGCTGATGGCCGCGGTGGGGCCGCTGACGAGCATCCTGCTGGCGGCGCTGCTCGGCGGCGCGACGTGGCTGCTCCAGGAGACGCGCTCGTTCAACGTCCAGTTCGCGTTCTTCTACATGGCCAGCCTGAACCTGTTCCTGGGCGTGTTCAACCTGCTGCCCGCGTTCCCCATGGATGGTGGGCGCATCGTCCGCGCGTCGCTGGCGGGGCGGCTGGGGATGGTGCGCGCGACGCAGGTGGCGTCCTGGCTGGGGCGCGGGTTCGCGGTGCTGTTCGGCGTGGGGGCGGTGCTGTCGTTCAACCCGTTCCTGGCCGTCATCGCGTTCTTCATCTTCATGGGCGCGCAGGGTGAGGCACAGCAGGTGCGGATGAAGGCGACGCTGGAGCGTGTGCCGGTGGCCGACCTGATGACGCCGCGACGGGTGGGCGTGGACGCGGGGGCGTCGTTGGAGCAGACGCTGTGGGACTTGCGACGTGAGCGGCTGTTGCTGCTGCCGGTGACGGAGGACGGCCGGCCGGTGGGGCAGGTGTCGCTGGAGACGGTGCGGGCCGTGCCGGATTCGGAGCGGATGACGCGCAGCGCGCGCGAGGTGATGGTGCCCGCCGTGGTGGCGCGGCTGGATGAGGATGGCTGGACGGCCCTGCGGCGCATGGCGGAGGAGGAGATGCCCCAGCTCGTCGTGGTGGAGGCGGATGGGGCGCTGGCGGGGACGCTCGACGTGAATGACGTGCAGCGCGGTCTGTCGCTGTATCAGGCGCGCGAGGAGCGCAGTGGTCAGCAGGAGCGGCGGTGGCGGCAGGAGCGCCCGGCGTGACGGGGCTCATGTGGGCTTGAGGTGCTGGCCCGTGTCGATGGGCCGACAGCGGGAGTCCGGCGGCGTTCGTGAGCGCACGTGGCCGCCAGGCGCGTGTCCAGGCCGCGGCGATTGAATCTGGGGGAGGTCCCGCACCACCGGAACAGTCCACTCAGCCAATGTGTTACATCGTCCTTCGGCACCAGGCAGGCGATGGCCGCGGCGGGATCCTCCCAGCGCGACTCCAGGTTCTTCCGGCGGTGACCCTGGCGGCTTGAGAGCGGGTGGACGTTGTCGCAAGCAACGAAGGCGAAGTTTCTCGAGTCGGGGCCTTTCCACCAGGACCTCAAGGCGCGGGTGGAGGTCTACCTGGGAGCGAGCGGGCGCTCGCCTCGTGACCTCCCGCGCATGTACGCGAAGACGGTGGTCATCCTGGGGTGGCTCGCGGCCTCCTATGTCTGGCTCCTCGTGGGCGCTTCGGGGCCGTGGGGTGCGGTCGCCGGGTGCGTGTCCCTGGGGCTGGCCGTGGCGGGGGTGGGGTTCAGCGTCCAGCACGACGCCAACCACGGAAGCTACTCGGAGCATCGGGGCATCAACCGGATTCTCGGGTGGACGCTCGACGCCGTCGGTGGCTCGTCCTACGTGTGGAACTGGAAGCACAACATCTTCCATCACAGCCACACGAACGTGGTCGGCCTCGATGCGGACATCGACATCCAGCCGCTGTGCCGTCTGGCGCCTGGGCAGCGGCAGCACACGGCGCATCGCTTCCAGCATGCCTATATCTGGGGGCTCTACGCGCTGCTCCCCGTGAAGTGGCACTTCGTCGATGACTTCAAGGACCTGGTCACCGGACGCGTGGGGCGGCAGAAGATGCCGCGCCCTGGCGGGCTGAAGCTGGCCGGGGCCCTGGGCGGGAAGCTGCTGTTCTATGGCTGGACCATCGCGCTGCCGTTGTTCTTCCGCCCGCTCTGGCAGGTCGCGCTGGGGTATGCGCTCGCCTCGTTCGTGCTCGGGCTGACGCTGGCCACCGTGTTCCAGTTGGCGCACTGCGTGGAGGAGGCGGACTTCTCCCTGCAGCCAGATGCCAACCGCCCCTTCCCCCGCGACTGGGCCGCGCATCAGGTCGCGTCGACCGTGGACTTCGCCCGAGGCAATCGGCTGGTGAGCTGGTACCTGGGAGGGCTGAACTTCCAGGTGGAGCACCACCTCTTCCCGCGGGTGTGTCACCTGCACTACCCGGCGCTTTCGCGCATTGTCGAGGACACCTGCCGGGAGCACGGCGTTCGCTACCGGGCGAATGAGAGCGTCGGTGCGGCATTGAAGAGCCACGTGCGGTGGCTCAAGCGGATGGGGCAGCCAGCCATCGAGAGGGCGGCATGAGTGACGAGAAGGTTCGGTACGGGCGGGCGCAGAAGTTCCGGCTCTCGGTCAAGGGCACGGAGGCCGTGGCCTCCTATTCGGCCATGATTGAGGCGGCCAAGGCCGGCAGCGGCCGCGCCCAGTTCGACGCGGCTCGCGCCAGGTGGGGCGCGTCGCTCGGGCTCGCCGCGGAGGACGGGCTCTACCTGGTGGAGTTCGAGGCGGGCGGGCGCACCGTCTCCGAGGCGGCACGCAACCTCGAGAGCTGCGACGCGCCCGCGAAGGCGGTCAAGGACGCCGTCGAGCGGTTGTTGAAGTGCGGCATGCTGGAGCCCCTGCCCGCGCCTCCGCCGCCCGCCGCGCCTCCCCGCCGCCACTGGTAGGCGTGCGACACCGACGCTGACGCGCTCGCCCCAGGGGGCCTTGAGCGCGTCAGCGAGGGCGGCCTCCACGCACACCCGGCCCGCGCCATCCCGCCTGCCTGATGCACGTCCCACGCGCTGGGAGGGGCCGCGGCGGTCCGGCAGTCCCTCGAGGCGCGGGCTGTTCCCCTTGTCTCCCACCCACGCGCCTCGGCTTCTCCCCGCGGACGTCGGACAGGCGCCGCGCGAGGGAGCGGCAACCCGGCACGGTGAGTCCCTGCTTGTGCTGCCTACCTGATACGTTGCATAGGGGACGTGCATGGCGGCATCCAGGACGCGCTCAGGTGGGGCGGACGTCAGGGCGGCATCGCGGGCTCGCGCCGTGGCGATGGGCCCTGGAGCGCGGACGTGCGCCGCGGCTTCGGAGGCTTGCCGTGGGCGCGCCCGGAGGCTGGCGGCGTGAAAGGAGGGTTGTTCATGCATGAAGCGCGTGTAAGCTGCTATTCATGGAAAACGAGCCATCCTTGCATTGCTGTGCGATGTGGGGCCCGCTGGCAGCCGTTGCTCTTTCGGCGCTGGGGTGTGGCGGGAGCGCTCATTCCACCGCGGTTCGTCAGCCCGTGTACCTGGCCCAGGCGCAATGCGGCCCCATGGATTCGACGGTGAGCTGCTGCGTGAAGACGCACCCGGCCACGCCCGAGCGGTGCGGGCTGACGGCCTCGGAGGTGAGCAAGTACCTGGCGCCGATGAAGGCCGTCGAGTCCGCGTCCGAGGCCAGTGAAGAAGCCATCCCCGGGTGGAAGCAGGTGTGCATCGACGCCTACGCCCAGTGTCAGGAGGAGGCCTGGTCAGGCTCTTGTTACGACTGCTTCCGGTATTGCGAAGGGCAACACGAATGGCCCGTGGACAAGTGCCGCCGTCGCAAGGGAGGCGAGTGAGTCCATGGCCGAGTCGATTGATTGGGACCCGGTGCGTGAACTGGCGCGGCGCGTGGAGGCCGGCGAGCCGCTGTCGCTGACGTCCGAGGTGCGCGCCTTGCTCCTCCGTTCGGCGCGGGAGGTGGGCATCCCTGAAGAGGAGGCACAGGCCGCCGTCGCGGGTGTTGCCACGGCGACTGCGCTGCTTCACGAGACTCGCCGCCGCATTCGTGACGGCTCGCAACGCCTCATGCGCGCGCTGACGGGGGCCCGTCGGCTTCGGGACGCGGGCGACGCCGTGGGCGCGCGCACGCTGCTGGAAGACGTGCTCGCGGTGGAGCAGGTGCCTCTCTATCGCGAGCAGGCCGAGCTGGCGCTGGACGACCTGTGAACGGGTTACTGCGAACCGCCTGACGTGTAGTGTCCCATGGGGTACCAGATGCCCCGGCGGACGGGCTCGTGGATGTTCGGGCGAATGTGGCCGGCGTCCAAGGTGGTGATGTCCACGTCCTCGATGATTCGGGCCAAGGGGGGCAGGGGCTCGTCTTTGAACAGGGACTCGCGGACGAGCCGTAGGGCGTCCTCGACCGTGAAGGCGGTGACGCCGCAGCCCCCCAGGAGCATCATCCATCGGCTCGACGGCGGCCAGTTGTCTACGCGGCGGTCGAACTCCAGCCAGTAGCGATGGAGGAGTGGATTCTTCACGGGTGTCATGGCCGGCCTCGAAAGTGAGTTCAGCGATGCGAGCACCGGCCTCATCGCGCAGCGCAGATGAACTGAGCGACGGCGCCGCCGCAGTGGGCGTGTCCTCCGCGGCGTGTCGTCCATGGGCTGCGCGAGCGCCAGGCAGGGCAGGAGGAGCGACAGCAAGATGGAGCGGTTCGCGTGGGAGTGCATGCGCGCGGGGCACCTCGTCATCGCACGGCGCGCGCGGATGCCATGCCATCACCTCCGTGCCGGACTTCATGCTGAACGGACCACGCGGCCACCCAGGGGCCCCCTCGCGGCGGGGGGGGCCGGAGTCACTCCCGTAGCTCGCTGTTCGGAAATGTCGGGGGTTTTGACGCCACAAAAGTCCCGACATTTCCGAACAGCTATCCACCGGGCTGCGCGCCCGACCCACAGGCATGAGACGCGGTAGCCTGCTCGTGGCGTAGGCACAGAGGTCGGCGCGTCATGGGTGCAGGTGAGCCCGTCGAACCGTTGGCCCCGGAGCCTGGTGAGCACCCCGAATCGTCGCCATCGCGCACCCAGCGGTGCGCCAAGAGCACGCATTGGGCCACAGCCGCCGGCTGCTCGCTTCATCCGCACGCCGCTATCAGGCCGCCGCCGCGCTCACGCCGTAGAAGTGTTGGCTCAGCTCCGCCTCGCTGTTGAAGCGAGGGTACTGCCCCTGTTTCAGGGCAGATGCGTCCGGAAGCGCGTTGGCGCTGGTTCGCTCCAGCATGTCCGCGAGGAACCGGGAATAGGCCTCACGTGGCGCCACGCCTGGATAGAAGTGGTTCAGCGCGAGCCCCGCGACATTCACCCGCAGCACCCGTGGACCCTCGTTGGCGCTGCCCCAGGAGAGCACGAGGTCCGTGAGGACGGTCTGTCGCGGCGGCGTCCCCGGAGGCCCTGCGACGGGCAACATGCCCACGGCAATCGCCAGCACTTCCGTCATGGCCATCGTCCTGCGTTGGCCATTGGCGGCCTCCACGGTGAGGGCCATGTCCGTCATGCTCACGATGCGGCAGGGAAAGATGCGCGGCGGGGCGGGAGGCGCGTCCACGGCGGGTGTTGGCGCGGCGTCCGGCTTCTTCCAGGCGTTCTCTTCCAGCACTCGCGTGACTTCGGCGTCCAGCTCCCGAACCCGGTCACCTGCCGCCGCGGCTTCTCCCGTCAGCAGCGGCCTGGCGCGCGCGAGGTAGCCCGCTGCCCGCTCGAAATCCTTGTCGTGCGCCATCCGCAGTTCCGTGGCGCGGATGAGTGCTCGCACCGCGATGAAGCCCGCGCCCCCGCCCGCGACGCTGTACAGGGCTTCCGTCGTCTCCAGGGAGGCCGGCGGCGCGTCTTCCGTGTCCAGCGCCTGCGCCAGCTTCCACGCGGAGGCGGGCCGCAGCGCGTTGATGGGCAGTAGCGAGACCAGTGGCTCCATCGCGAACCACAGCGCGTCCGTGGACGCACGCCCCGCGAGCGTATGGAGCGCCCGCTCCACCCGCGCCGTGCCGGCCCGCGTCTCGCCGTCCTCCAGCTCGATGCGGCCCAGCGCCAGCATCGCGTCGGTGTGGTCCGGCTGGGTCTTCAGCAAGCGCTGGAAGCCCGCCCGCGCGGCCGTGCGGTCGCCCTGGTCGAGCGCCGCCTGGGCCTCCGCCAGCCGCGGGTCGACCACCCAGCCGCCCTGCTTCGCGGCGAGCGCGGGCGCCACCACCCGTTCCTCCAACTGCGTGACGCGGAGCAGCGACGCGCCCGCGAAGCCGAAGACGAAACCGCCGATGTGGGCCATCACCGCCACGCCCGTGTTGTTGCCCAGGAGGTAGTAGTTCAACACCTCGTTGCCGAACCACAGGCCGCCCCAGACCCAACCAGGAACGGGGAAGGTGCCGCGGAAGATTTTCAGCACCCAGACGAAGTAGCCGATGCGGACCCGTCGCTGGGCGAAGCGCAGACAGAAGGCCCCCATGCACGCGGCCACGGCGCCGGAGGCACCCACCATCACCGACTCTGATGAGGGGTCGATTGCATAGTGGGCCACGCCCGCCACCAGCCCGCCCACGACGTAGAAGCCCGCGAACAGCGGCCGGCCCCAAGCGTCCTCGAGCAGCAGGCTGGTCACATAGAAGAACAGCAGGTTCCCCAGCAGGTGCATCCACCCGAGGTGGAGGAACATGTACGTGAGCCAGCCGGGCTGGACGAGTCCCCGCGCGGGCACCAGGGAGAAGCGCGCGAGCAGGCTCGACTCGTGCTGGGCGATGAGCTCCTCGCAGCGCTCATTCAGCCCCTGCTGCCGGTTCGTCACGCGCTCCGCTCCGTCGGATTCCGCGACGCGTTGGTGCAGGTTGCGCACCAGCCTCCGGCCCGAATCGGACAGCAGCCGCTCCGCGCACGCGGGAGGGAACTCCAGGTCCGGGTGCTCGAGCGACTGCTCCAGCAGGGAGCGCAGCTCGTTTTCACCCACGCCCATGGGGGCGGACGGAATGACCCAGGAGATGAAGAAGGCCACGATGCAGATGGCCGCGATGGTGATGGACACACGAGGCAACCGCTCCAGCTCGGTGTCGTCCACCCCCAGGGGCAGGAACAGCATCATGGTGTGGCTCCCCCCTCGTGCGTTGAGGGCCTGACATACCACGGCGGAGGCTCGCTATGGCGCGTCACCCCGTGCCGCCGCTGCAGGAACGAGCGCCTACTGCGGAGGCAGCGGCCAGGTCAGGGACACGCGGTGGGCTCCGCCCGGGGCGGCGTCCATCCACCCGGTGATGCGCTCACTGCGCGCCAGCAGCGGCCCCAGCTCGGAGCTGGCCGCGAAGAGGGCCGCGAGCAGTTCGTCTGTCAGGATGTCCGTCAGCGAAATCTGCGCGAGGCCTCGCGCCACCCGCTTGGGGTCCAACGCGAAGTCCACCGGGTGCTCCGTCTTCGAGCCTGTCTCCGTCAGCGCCGCCAGCGTGGCCTGGGTCACCGACTCTTCATTGCCCAGGACGAGCTGCTTGCCTTTGAAACGCACGAACACGTTGCCGCCCTTGAGCGGGAGCTTCCAGCCGTCCTCCAGCACGAGCACGTCCGGGAACTTGCCCAGCGGGGCCAGCGCGGCCTTCACCGCCGCCACGTCCTTCACCTCGGCGGCCACGGCCTGGCGCACCGCGAAGAAGCGCGTCGACAGCGCGCGCAGCGAGCCGCGCACCTGGACGTGGTCCATGTTCACCAACAGGTGGCCGGTGAGCTGCTTCGTCACGGCCTTCGCCATGGACAGCAGCTGCTCCTTCGGACACGTAGGGCACACGACCTGGAGCGTGGAGCGCATCGTGTCCACCGACTGCGTCACCCCCGTGGGAGAGACGGACGCGCGCGAGTAGAGCAGGCCCTCCGCCTTCATCGCCGCGTAGGGGCTGGTGCCACGCGTCTGGAACGCAGGGAGCCGCAGCTTCGTCGTCACGCCTTCCACCTGGAGCGCGTTGGCCGTGCCGTCCAGGCCCACCACCGTGTTGCCTGACACGACGAACGCCACGCCCGGCACCTTGCCCAGGCGGGCATCCCGCGCGGGCGTCTTGCCCACCAGCCGGACGGATTCCTTGAGCAGGTCCGCGCCGCCGCGCTCGATGGCGCCGAACGCGCAGACCTCCTTGCCCTTCATCGCGTAGCCCATGCTGCCGCCCATGTCGCGGTCGACATGCACCGTCGTCACACCTCCGCGCGTGGTGGGCTTTGCTTCGGCGCCGCCCGCGGCGGTGATGGCTTCGGCGGCCCTTGCCTGGAACACCTTGGCGTCGGCCACCCGCATGCAGGACACGCGGCCGTCCTTGCGCATGGACACGGTGGCCGGCCCGGCCGGGTCCAGGCCCAGCTCGGCCAGGGACTGGGGCCTCGTGGGGTCGACGGTGAGGAAGGGATGCAGCTCCGTCCGCCACGCCGAGGGGCGCAGCAGCGCGGCGTGCTGGCCCGCGCGCTCCAGGAACGCGGCCAGCCCCGTCAACGCATCCACCCGCGGCACATGGATGATCGTCTGCGCCGAAGCGGCGGCGCGGGGAGCAGGGGCCGCTGCCAGGGTGGCGGCCAGGACGAGCGAGGAGAGCATGTCTCTGTGAGAACAGCCGGGCTCCCACGCTGTCAAGGAGGACGCGGTTCCGCCCGGCGGCGGCCCAGGGCGGGGCGTGTCGGAGGCCCCCGCCTTCAAGAGGCGCCTGCCCGCTTGGGCTCCCGCCTACAACCGACCCGCGTTGGCCCACTCAATCATCCGCTCCGCCAGGTCCTCGGCGTCGCGGCGCAGGTGCGCCAGTTGGAGCACGTGGTCATCCGTGCACGCCAGCGCCATGCGCAGCACGAGCGTGTCGGCGAAGCGCAGCACCTGCGCGATGCTGATGCAGTCGCGGTCCTCGCTGGCCCCCGCGAAGCGCGCCGCGTCCGCGTCCATCGTCAGGCCCTCCGCCAGCAGCGCCTGCACCAGCGCGGCACGCGCCACCGGGCGCTCGTACTCCGCCGCGTCGCGCAACTGGCGGCGCCACGGCTGCGACTCCCAACGCACCAGCGACGCGTCCTTGGCGCGCTTCACCGGCTGTGTGCGCTGCTTCTTCCAGAATCCCCCAGCAAGCACCGGCCTCGAGACGTTCATCTCCATCACTGCCCCCTCTCCACTACGGGGTCCATCCACAGGCATGAGCGACATGGATGCTGCTCCGTCGGTACCGCGCGTGCTGCTCCCGAGGCCGCCCTGGCGCGGTGGCGGGTGGCCTCGTTGCTGCTGCCATTTATTACGGCGAGTCGGCATTTCCTTGACTCACCCCTGGGCGCCAAAGGGTTTCATCCGGGCGCCATCCCGGCGTTGACAGGGGGCGGGGGGCTCGGGACAGTCCACGCGCCATGCCGACCTACCCCTCCACACCCCGTGAGGCGTTTCACCTGCTGCGCGCACTGTCCGAGGACCTGTCCCATGCGGACAGGCGCCCGCGCGCGCTGGCCGAGCTGCGCGAGCTGGCGGAGCTGTCCCGCCACCAGCCCGAAGCGGCGCCGCTGCGGCTGGTGACGGTGACGGTGACGGTGGGCGCTTCACAGGAGCGGCTGGAGTTGTTCCTGCTGCCGTCCATCTTCGCGCCGGAGGCGTGGGCCTACACCTTCCTGGAGGGACTGCTCAGCGTCCCGCTGGATGAGTATTCGGGAAAGCGGCTGGTGGAGGTCGGCGCGGGCTCGGGGTGGATTTGCATCGCGCTGGCGAAGTTCACCCGGCTGGCGCACGTGCATGGCGCGGACCTCAACCCGCATTCGCCCGTGGTGGCGCGCTGCAACGCGTGGCTCAACGGAGACGAGGCGCTGGCCTCGCGCCTGTCCTTCGGGGAGAGCGACCTGTTGCGCGGGATACCTTCGGAGGCCCCATGGGACTTCGTGGTGGGCTGCATTCCGCAGGTCCTCCGGGGCGAGGAGGACTTGCCCTCCGAGCTGTCCCAGGCGGACGAGCAGGCGCTCTATGACTTGTCCAACTACTGCACGCTGCAGAACGTCTACGAGGACCACTTCGGGCTCGGGCTCATCGCGCGATTGCTGGACGAAGCGCCGGAGCGGTTGTCACCCACCGGACGGTTGCTGCTCAACCTCGCGGGCAGGCCAGGGCGCGTCATCATCGAGCGGATGTTCACTCGCCGTGGCTTCGACACGCGCGTGCGGGTGGCCCGCCGGGTGATGCAGGCGGCGGACACGGACATCCGTCCGTTGGTGGCGCTGGAGCAGCGCACCGGCCGCGAGTTCGAGTTCTTCATGGAGGCGCGCAGCCCGGAGCCGCTGCGGGCGGCCACCGCGCTGGGCTGGCTCCAGGCGGGGAACCCGGTGTGGCACGAGGTGGCGGTGTGGGAGGCGCGGCTGGCGCTGCCTCGCGAGACGCTGGCGCTGCGGGCCGCCCTGCGCGAGCTGGGCGCGTCGGCGTTGCAGGAGGAGCTGGACCTGGGCGCGGCGTCAGCGGAGCAGCTGGGCTTCGTGGCCGACCTGGCGGCGCGGCTTGCGCGGGGGCCGCTGATGCCCTACGCGCACGAGGCGGGCGACGCGTCCTTCCGCCGGCAGGTGGTGCGCTACCTGGACCGGTACTTCGGGCTGCGGCTGGCGGAGGAGGAGGTCTTCGTCGCGCCCGAGCGCGAGCAGGCGGTGTACTCGCTGCTGATGGCCACCTGCGACGCGGGCGACGAGGTGCTGGTGTCCCGCAACCTCCACCCGCTCTACGCCCGTGCGCTGGAGAAGGCGGGGGTGCGCGCCACGGTGACGCACACCTCGCTGGAGGAGATTCGCCGGCTGCTCTCCGCGTTCGACGTGAAGATGGTGCTGCTCACGGTGGAGAAGGGGGAGCGCACCAACCTGTCCGTGCTGCGCGACATCGTCGCGGAGGCGGCGCGGCGAGGCATCTGGGTGGTGTTGGACGAAAGCGCCTTCTTCAACATCACCGGCGGCGTGGAGCCGCACACGCTCTTCGAGTTCCTGGCCCGTGAGGCCCACGCCCCCAACCTGGTGGTGCTCTATGGCCTCATCAAGAACGCGGTGTGGCCGGACCTGGAGCTGACGCTGCTCATGCCGGTGCCGCAGCCGCTGCGGGGCGACCTGGAGGCCGCGGCGGAGGTCAGCTACTCGCGCATCAGCACCCTGGCGCAGGCGTTCTACGAGCGCACCTTCTCTGACCTGCTGTCGTTCCGCATCTCCTTCGCGGAGCCGGAAGCGCCCGCGCCGCGCAGGCCCCCGGTGGTGACGCTGCCCCGCTCGCGGCGGATGGCGCGGCTGATGTCCTTCCCCGCGTTCGCGCCCAAGGTGTTCCGCGAGGACGACGCGGAGCTGGTGCGTCTGGACTACGGGGAGAATGAAGGGCCGCTGCCGCCTCCCTTGGTGGAGGGCCTCATCGCCGCCGGAGTCGCGCCGCGCGAGCCCGCACCGCAGACGGGATTGGCGGAGGCGGTGTCGGCCTTCCTGCTGGAGTCGCGCGCGGTGCGCTACGCGCAAGACGAGCTGGCGGTGGCGCCGGGCGTGTGGCCGCTCATCCACCACCTGGGCGTGGCGCTGCGCCAGCGGCTGGGACGCACGCCGCGCGTCTATGTGGCGACGCCGTGCTACGGCGTGCTGCCGCCCACCTTCGTCTCCGCGGGGTGTGACGTGGAGCAGGGGCCGCTGTCGGGGCTGTTGGCGCGGCGGGGGCAGGGCGGCGGCGGCGTGCCGGATGCCATCGTCGTGTCGCAGCCGTCGAACCCCTCCGGTGTCTACCTGGCCCGCGAGGAGCTGGTGGCGCTGGCCACCTATGTGGTGGAGCAGCGCTGTCTGCTGGTGTCGGATGAAATCTTCGGACTGGTGAACCTCACCAGCCCCACGGCGGAGACAGTGCCCAGCCCCGTGACGCTGGAGGGCGCGGTGCCGGGCATCGGCGCACGCACGGTGCTGCTGGGCGGACTGTCCAAGGAGTTCGCGGCCGGTGGGCTCCGCGTGGGGTGGCTCGCCACGAAGGACCGGGCGCTGGCCGCGGCGGTGCGCGACAGTGGCCCTGGGGTGCTCCACCTGATGACGGCGCGCGCGGCGGCGTACCTGTATGCGGCGTATGCCCGCAGTCCGGATGGCCAGCTGCTGTACCCCACACGGCACCGCACCCTGCGGTCCTTCCTGGTGAAGATGCGGCGGGAGCTGGCGGAGAAGCGCGAGCTGCTGGCCGGAGCGCTGCCAGGGGATGGGCGCTCGGACGCGGGGGACGCGGGCGGACTCTTCCTGTCGCCCCGGATGACGGCCTGGCTGGGGCAGGAGGTGGACGGGGTGCGGCTCACGCCGGAGAACCTGCCTCGCGTGGTGTACGAGCACACGCACGTCGTGCTGAATGGTGGCCCGTGGTGTGGGGATTCGGAGCGGGTGCGCGCCGTGTTCTCGATTCCCCGGGACGCGCTGCTGCGGGCGCGTGAGCAGCTCTTGCGCTTCGGCGCGAAGCTGCGCGGCGGGCCGTCCGAGTCCTGAGGCGCGAGCCCCGCACGGACTCTGTCCGGGGCCCATCGCTTGCCTCCGACTGGAAGGCGGGTCGCGAGCGGCTGGGGACGGCCGTCACAATTCCGCCTCCGGGCAGCGGTGCCGGTATCGTGGGGGCGTGGGATGGCCGAGCCGGCGCAGCGCAATGCCATCGAGCTGATGAACGTCCACAAGTCCTTCGGCGCCCAGCACGTGCTGCGGGGCGTGGACCTGGCGGTGCCCACGGGCACCACGTGCGTGCTGCTGGGCGTGTCGGGCTCCGGGAAGACGGTGCTGATGAAGCACCTGGACGGGCTGCTGCGTCCGGACCGCGGCACGGTGCGCGTGGACGGCGAGGACCTGGCCTGGCTGGATGCCGCGGGGCTGGAGCGCGTGCGCCGTAAAATGGGCATCCTCTTCCAGGGCGGCGCGCTCTTCGACTCGCTCACCGTCGAGGACAACGTCGCCTTCCCGCTGCGCGAGCGCCTCCATCTGGTGGAGCGCGAGGTGCGCGAGCGCGTGCAGCGCGTGCTGGCGCTGGTGGGCCTGGAGGACGCGGCGAAGCAGCGCCCGGGCGAGCTGTCCGGCGGCATGCTCAAGCGCGCCGCCTTTGCCCGCGCCGTGGTGCTGGAGCCGAAAATCCTCCTCTATGACGACCCCACCGCGGGGTTGGACCCGCTGAGGACCCAGTCCGTGGTGGACGTCATCCTCACCGGCAAGCACCGGCTCCACGCCTCGGCGCTCGTCATCACCCCGGACGTGGCCTCCGCCTTCCAGGTGGGCGACAGCCTGGCGCTGCTTCATGAAGGACGCATCATCGAACACGCCCCGCCCGAGGCCTTCCGCCAGTCCCAACACCCCGCGGTCCAGGCCTTCCTCCATGACTGGCTGTCACGCCGTGCGCGCGCCTCCGGGCACCCGCCACCGCCGCTGCCTTGAGCGCGAGCCTGTTCACCGGGGGACACTCATCCCGTCCTGTCGCTGGATGGTGCTGAAGCTGTAAGTCCAGCATGCTCAGGAATCCCGGTGCCTGTGTCATGCCGGGAAGGCCGAACGAAGGACCCACGCATCCGGGGGGATGCCACATGCCCAATCTGCTCGACATGCCTCGCCAGGCGTTGATGGACCTGCGTTCACGGCTCAGCCATTCGACGCTGGTGTCCCAGTTGCCGCGCAACGTGGTGCCGGACAGCCTGTCCCTGTCCAGTCCGGCGCCGCAGGACTTCGCGCTCGCGGACCCGGAGCGGGTGGAGGCCTGGCGGCGGGCCTGCGAGCGGTATGTGCGGCCGGGACAGGTCGTCATGGATGCGTGCACCGGCACGGGCCTGCGGACCTTCCTGGCCGCCAGCCGTCAGCCGAAGAAGCTGTACGCGGTGGATGGCTCGCGGCTGCTGGACACGGCGCAGTGGGTGGCGCGCCGCAACGGGCTGGAGCGCATCGACTTCGTGCGCGCGCATCCCTGGCAGTACCAGTTGCCGGAGAAGGTGGACGTCCTGCTGCATGAGCTGCTGGGCGACGCCCTCTTCGACGCGGGGCTGGTGCCGCGCATCCTGGACCTGCGCAACCGGGTGTTGAAGCCCGGAGGCCGCATCCTCCCCAACCGCTTCGAGGTCTTCGTGGAGCCGGTGCAGCTGCGGGACGAGGCGTGCATCCCCTTCATCTGGAGCCAGCGCTTCCCCAGCGTGGACTACAGCTGCCTGCAGACGCTGCGCGAGGCGATGAACCCGTCCTACTTCACGCGCGTCATCCGCTCCTACGAGGTGGACCACCTGCTGTGCGACCCGGAGCCCGCCTTCGCCTTCGACCTGGAGACGATGGTGGCCGACGGGCTGCCGCACCGCGTGCGCTTCTCTCGGCCGGTGGTGGAGGAGGGCCGCGTGGACGGCTTCTGCCTCTTCTACAAGGTGGCCTTCGACGCGGAGCTGTCCTTCAACGTGTCGCCGCTGCGGGGACAGAACCACGCGGGGATGATGCTCTTGCGCGTGGACTCGCAGGAGTTCGAGCGCTTCGACACGCTGTCCTTCGAACTGGAGATGGTGGAGCCCGCCGACGTGCGCACCTGGCGCTGGCAGTTCACCTGAGCGCAGAGTCCCCGCCCGCAGTGCTGGCGGGTGGACAGCTCCCGCGGCCGGAGGGTCCGCGGGAGCCGAGGGCGTGGCTAGCTTGCGCCGAGGCATGCCCTCTTCCCGACTCCTCCCTGTCCTGCTCCTGGCGCTGGGCGCCGCGCTCCCCGCCGTGGCCCAGACGTCCTCATCGCAGCGCGCGCGCACGGTGGCCGGCGTGTGCGGCGCCACCAACTGGGCCTGCGTGGCCGAGTGCATCGACGCAGAGTGCGTCGACACCTGCATGCGCCAGGACTGTGAGCAGGCGCTGGAGCGGCTCAAGGCGTGTACCCAGAGGGCGGGCTGCGCGCCGAACGATGCCGAGTGCGGGCCCAGGGCCTGCCTGCCCATCTGCCAGCGCTCCTTCGAGCCCGCCCCGCCCAGCCCCGAGAAGGAAGTCCCCGCGCCATGTGAGGGTGTGAAGGCGCGGGGGGCGGCGCCTCCCAGGGCGCTGGTAGGGACCTGGACGCTGGTGGCCGCCAGCCTGCCAGAAGACGAGACCGTGCGGGAGGAGCGCATCGAAGCCCAGCCGCGCTCGGACTACGCGCGCTCGTTGCAGGTGACGCCGTCGGGCTGCTTCGTGCTGCGGACCTCGTTGGAGGCCGCGACGCTGGGGCAGGGCAACTCGCTGGTGGTCCGCGCCTGGGGCACGCTGGACGTGTCGGGCGAGGACCGGGTGCGGCTGCGCACGCGGGACGGCCAGGCCGTGGGCCCGGTGTGTGGCGACAAGCGCGTGATTCCCCTGACGGGGCCGAAGCTCAAGTTCCGCGGCAGCGCCTATGTCTGGGACCTGGAGGAGGGGGTCCTCACGCTGATGGTGGACGACGAGACGAAGCAGACCTTCCAGTTCGAACGTGCGACCCCGGAGCGTGGAAAGCAGTAGAACGGCCTTCACCCGGAGGTCGTGCGACATGGCGGCGCAGGAGCGGATGTCGAGCGTGGACGCGCTGTGGTTCCACATGGAGGAACCCGCCAACCTGATGATGATTACCGCCGTGCTCTGGTTCGAGGGCCGGCTGGATTTCGAGCGGCTGAAGCGCGTGGTGCGGGAGCGGCTGGTGGAGCGCTACCCCCGCTTCCGCCAGCGCGCGGTGGCGGGACTCGTGGGGCTGCCTCAATGGGAGGACGTCCCGGAGCTCGACCTGGACGCGCACCTGTCGCGGCTCGACGTGCCTCCGCCCGGGGACCGCGCGGTGTTGGAGTCCCTGGTGGGGCAGTGGATGAGCACGCCCCTGGAGCGCTCCCGGCCGCTGTGGCAGTTCCACGTCATGTCGGCCGCGGACGGGCGGGACGTGCTGCTGGCGCGGCTGCACCACTGCCTCGCGGACGGCATGGCCCTGGCCCGGGTGCTGCTGGCGCTCACGGAGGGGGCGGAGGCGGAGGCGGCCTCCGAGGCGCCCGAGCCCGCGTCGAGGACTTCAACCGGTGGGCTCGCGGGCTGGGTGCGTGGCGCTCGGGCGGTGGCGGGGACGGCGCGCGCGGTGTGGCGCAAGGGCGCGGAGCTGGCGGCGGAGCCGATTCTCGCCGGGGACCTGCTGGTGAAGGGCGCGCGCGGCGCAGCGGCCATGGGCAAGTTGTTGGTGATTCCGCCGGACCCGCGCACGTCGCTGCGAGGACCGCTGGGGACGCAGAAGCGCGCCGCCTGGTCGGACCCGGTGCCGTTGGAGCGGGTGAAGGCCCTGGGCCAGGCGCTGGGCGGCACGGTGAACGACGTGCTGCTGGCGGCGGTGACGGGCGCGCTGCGGCGCTACCTGGAGTCGCTGGGGGAGCCCCCCGAGGACCTGCA
This sequence comes from Myxococcus sp. AM010, assembly GCF_013372585.1. Lineage (NCBI taxonomy): Bacteria > Pseudomonadati > Myxococcota > Myxococcia > Myxococcales > Myxococcaceae > Myxococcus > Myxococcus sp. AM010. The sequence continues at coordinate 6,939 of NZ_JABXEO010000066.1, read as the reverse complement.
CGCGCTGGTGCCGGTGAACCTCCGACCCCTGGATGAGCCCGTGCCTCGCGAGCTGGGCAACCATTTCGGCGTCGTCTTCCTCCGGCTTCCCGTGCACCTGGGCACGCCCACGCGCCGGTTGCAGGAGCTGGCCCGGCGGATGGAGCGGCTGAAGCGCTCACCTGAGGCGGTGCTGACCTTCGGCGCGTTGGAGTTGCTGGGGTACACGCCCGCGGCCCTGGAGCGGTGGGTGGTGGATACCTTCGGCTCCAAAGCGTCGCTGATTGCCACCAACGTGCCCGGCCCACGCGCGGCGGTGTCCCTGGCGGGGAGCCAGTTGGAGGGCCTGACGTTCTGGGTTCCCCAGACGGGGCACCTGGGTCTGGGCCTGAGCCTCTTCAGTTATGCCGGGCAGGTGACGGTGGGCGTGGCGGCGGACGCGGGCCGGGTGCCGGACCCGCATGCGCTCATCCAGGGCTTCCACGAGGAACTGGATGCGCTCGCGGACGAGCGGGACTGAGTCCGGGGCTCCGCCGCGGCGCCGTCAGAAGGCCGTTGCTCTCGCGGAACGCTCGGTGCGGTCGACGTCCGCCGCGATGAGCGCCAGCTTCTGCCGAATCCCGTCCACCGCGTCCCCGCCGAGCGGCAGGCGCAGCGGAGCGTCGGGGCTCGCGGGCCGTGTGACTTCGTTGACGATGGCGCGCGCGCCCTTGTGGGGGTCACCCATCTGCTGGCCCGCGGTCTGCGTCACCCACGCGCGCACGACGCCAGACGTCTGGGCGTAGGCCGGGTGTTCGGGCATGCGGCGAAACGCGTCGCCGAACAGCGAGGTGCGGAAGACGCCGGGCTCGACAATCAGCACACGCACCCCATGGGGACGCAGTTCGTGGGCCAGGCACTCGGAGTGTCCTTCGAGCGCGTGCTTGGCGGCGCAGTACGCGCCGAAGCCCGGCGAGGTGCTGAGGCCGGCCATGCTGGTGATTTGCACGAGCGTGCCCGTGCCACGCTCGCGCATGTGGGGCACCACCTCGCGCGTGAGCCGCACGGCGCCGAAGAACATCAGCTCCAGGGTGTCGCGCAGGGCTTCCTCGCTCGTCTCCTCGACGGCGCCGATGATGCTGAACCCCGCGTTGTTGACGAGCACGTCGATGCGTCCGAAGCGCGCGAGCGCCGCCGCCACGGCGACCTGGGGCTCGGTGGGGTGGGTGACGTCAAGGCCGAGCGCGAACACCCGGTCGGGCGCGAGCACGACGAGGTCAGCGAGGGATTCGGGCTTCCGGGCCGTCGCGACGACAGCGTCGCCGCGGGCAATGGCCTCGCGGACCAGGGCGCGCCCGAAGCCGGACGAGGCACCCGTGATGAACCAGACCTTGGTGGAGTCGGAGAGGGAAGAGGCGTGAATGTTCATGGCTCGGAAACTAAACGCTCGGTGCCGCGCGGATTAGAGCTCGGCTTCGCCATGAAGTTGTTAGGCGTGCTAACAAATCGCCCATGCGTGAGGGCTTCGCCGGCTTACGAGAACTCCTCCTGGTCGCGGAGAAGCGCAGCTTCACGGCGGCCGCGGCGGAGCTTCGGGTGACGCCCTCCGCAGTGAGTCAGGCGATAGGCGCGCTCGAGGAGCGGCTGCACGCCCGGTTGGTCCAGCGCACGACACGCAGCGTGAGCCTGACGGAGGCAGGGGAGCGTTTCGTCGCCGAGCTTCGTCCCGCCATGGAGGGCATTCGCGGTGCCTTCGCGACGCTCGAAAACGCGAGGGGCCGTCCCACCGGCACGCTGCGCCTCAATGTCCCGCGATTGGCGTTCGGCCCGGTCATCAAGCCGATGCTCGCGCGCTTCCTCACCGCGCACCCCGAGTTGCGCATCGACGTCACGCTCGACGATGGCCTGCGCGACATCGTCGCGGAGGGCGATGACGCCGGCATTCGCCTGGGAGAGCGCGTCGACCGTGACATGGTCGCCGTGCCCGTCACCGGTGACATGCGCATGGCCGTGGTGGGCTCACCCGCCTACTTCGAGACGCACCCGAAGCCCCGGCATCCGAGAGACCTCGGGGCCCACGACTGCGTCAACTACCGGCACGCCACGAGCCGCAACATCGCCCGATGGGAGTTCGAGGTGGACGGCCGCGAGCTCACCGTCGCCGTCAACGGGCGCGTCATCACCAACGACAACGAGGTGATGGTGCTCGCGGCGCTCGACGGGCAGGGGCTCGCGTACGTCATGGAGCACACCGTGACGGAGCACCTCGCCGCGAAGCGGCTCGTCCGGGTGCTCACGCGCTACTGCCCGAGCTTCCCGGGCCTCTACCTCTACTATCCCAACCGGAAGAACCTGGCGCTCAAGCTGCGCGCGCTCATCGACTTCCTTCGCGTGCGTCCTTGAGGGGCCGGCCCTACAGCAGGCCGTACTCCTCCAGCTTGTTGTAGAGGGTGCGCCGGCTGATGCCGAGCAGCCGCGCCGCCAGCGTCCGGTTGTCGCCCGCGCGGCGCAGCGCGTCCGTCATGGCCTGGCGCTCCATCTCCTTGCGCTGGGACTCCAGCGTCCGGGCCGAGTCCGCGGTGGGCGCGGCCTGGAGTTCGGAGGAGGGGCTCGCCGCGCTCACGGGCAGGGTCGACGTGGGCGCGGGGGACAGGCCCGGCTGGCGCGCCAGCTCTTGAAGGACTTCCTGCCCGCCAATCACCTGCGTGTCGGAGAGCACCACCAGCCGCTCCAGGAAGTTCTGGAGCTGCCGCACGTTGCCAGGCCACGGCTGGGCCCGCAGCGCCTCGAGCCCGTCGGGCGTGAGGGTGAACGGCGGGCGCCCGTTCGTCTTCGCGTGGACCTCCAGGAAGTGCAGGGCCAGCGGCTCGACGTCGTCCGGGCGCTCGCGCAGGGCCGGTATCCACACGGGCACCACGTTGAGGCGGTAGAAGAGGTCCTCGCGGAAGCGGCCCTCCTTCACGCGCTCTTCCAGGGGTTGGTGCGTGGCCGCCACGAAGCGGACGTCCACCTTCACCGTCTGCGTGCCGCCCAGCCGCTCCAGCTCGCGCTCCTGGATGACCCGCAGCAGCTTCACCTGGACGGCGGGGGAGATGTCGCCCACCTCGTCGAGGAACAGCGTGCCGCCGTGGGCCAGCTCCACGCGTCCGGGCTTGCGCGTGGCGGCGCCCGTGAAGGCGCCCTTCTCATAGCCGAACAGCTCGCTCTCCAGCAGGGTGTCCGGCAGCGCCGCGCAGTGCAGCTTCACGAAGGGCCCCTCCCGCCGGGGGCTGCCGTCGTGGACGGCCTTGGCCGCCAGCTCCTTGCCCGTGCCGGACTCGCCGCGTAGCAACACCGTGGCCGTGCCGGCGGCCGCCTTCGCCAGCACGGCCTGCACGTCCGCCATGGGCCGGCTCCGGCCGATGAAGCCGCCCGTGGGCCGCGCCTGCTGGCGCGCCTCCTCGCCCTGCGCGCGCAGCAGCGCCTTGCGGACGGTGAAGAGAATCTCCTCCCGGTCGAAGGGCTTGAGGACGAAGTCCGCGGCGCCCGCCTTCATCGCCTCCACCGCCAGGGGCACCGTGCCGTGCGCGGTGAGGAGGATGACGGGCACGTCCGGCCAGCCGCGCGACACCTCCGCGAGCACCTGCAGGCCATCCATGCCCGGCATGCGCACGTCGCTCACCACCACGTCCACCGGCTTGCTCGCCAGCAGCGCCAGGGCCTCCTGCCCGTCGCGCGCCGCGTGAGTCGTCAGGCCCGCTTGCGTCAGCAGGGCGCCCAGCACCTTGGCCACGGCGGGGTCGTCGTCGACCAGCAGCACCGTGCCCTTCAATGACTCGTTCACGCGGCTTCTCCCACGTCCGCGCCGCCCAGGCTCGCGTCCGTGGCGGGCAGGCGCATCCGGACCACCGTACCGCGCCCCTCCCGGCTTGTCAGGAGCACCTCGCCGCCGTGCGCCTCCACCACGCGCCGGACGAAGGCCAGCCCCAGGCCGCTGCCCGAGGCCTTGGTGGTGAAGAAGTCGTCGAAGGCCCGCTCGCGCGTCCGGGCGTCCATGCCCTCGCCGGTGTCCTCCACCTCCAGGGCCGTGCCGGCCCCGTCACGCAGCGCGCGCACGGTGAGGGTGCCACCTTCCGGCATCGCCTCGCAGGCGTTGCGCACCAGGTTCTCCAGGGCGTTGGCCAGCAGGTCCTGGTCTCCCGCGCACCGTGGAAGGCCAGGGGTCAGCTCCCGGACGATGACGACCTTGCCCGGGCTGGCGAAGGCCTGGAGCGACAGCACGCCCTCCACCAACCGGCGCAAGTCCACTGGCTGCGGGAGGGGCTCCACGCGCGCCAGCCGCTGGTACGTGTCCACCACCCGGTCCAGGCGCTCCACCTGCTCCAGCAGCAGGTCCAGGAACTCGCCTTGCCCGTCCCACGGCCGCCCGCGCGCGTGCTCCTCCTTGAGGTACTGCGCGGCGCCCTTCATCGCGGCGATGGGGTTCTTGAGGTCGTGCGCCATCTGCGCGGAGAAGCGCCCCAGCGTGGCCAGCCGCTCCAGCCGCTCGCTCCGGCTGACGTAGGCGGTGACGCCCCGGCGCGTCGCCGCCACCAGGGCGAACGTCACCGCCGTGGTGCACACGATGAGCGTGCCCGCCTGCGCGACGAAGAGCCTCACCACGGCCAGGTAGGCCAGCACCCCCAGCCCCGCGATGCCCGCCGCGTGCAGCGCGAGCCGGGGCGCGCCCGGGTCGTCCCCGAAGAGGCCGAAGCGCAGCGCCGCGGTGGCCATCACCGGCAAGCCCAGGAGCGTGCCCACGTGGCCCAGCCGCACCACCTCCAGCCCCAGCTCCGCCGCCAGCTCCGTCATCAGCAGGGCCACCACCAGCGTGAGCCCCAGCAGCACCAGCCCCGCGCGGGCGCGCTCGTCCGGGTGCCGCGCGCGCAGCACGTGGAGGCCCAAAAGCGCGAAGCCCCCGCCGAGGATGGGAATGGCCAGCGCGGAGACAGTCAACCCGAAGCGCAGCGTGAGCAGGTGCGCCTCCAGGGAGGGGGCGCCCAGCGCCACCAGCATGGCGAGCGCCAGGACGCCGAAGACGACATAGGCGGCGTACATGGCCCCGGCGAGGCTCCGCCGCCGCCCCACGAAGGACAGGATGAAGTGCAGCGCGCAGGGCACCGTCATCAGGCCCGCGGCGAAGCCCACCAGCCGCCAGCCGTCCTCGTCCGCGCGCACCAGCGCGAAGCCGGAGAAGTTCCAGGTCGACAGGGCGATGGACAGCAGGGACAGCGGCAGCGCCAGCGGGCTCTTGCCCACGCGCGCCAGGGCCAGCCCCGCCAGGGCGAGCTGGCCCGCGCAGGCCAGGAGGCTGATCCACATCCCACCCGTCATGGGGCGCTCCGAGGCAGGGGACTACAACATGCCCAGCCGGCGCGCGTTGGCCGGCTCCACCGCCGCGGCCTCCCAGCGGCGCACCGCCTGCTCGCGCTCGGCTTCGGGGGCATCCGCGTAGTAGCCCAGCGTGTCGTGCAGCGCGCGGCTCAGCTCCTCGATGGCCGCCAGCCTCACGTCCAGCTCCCGGTGGCGCAGCGCGGAGACGAGCCAGTCCGCCCTGCGGCGGCTGCGATTCTCCGCCCACCACGCCGACCATTGACGCGGGTTCAGCCCCAGCGTGGCGCGCGTCACCTCCCGCAGCGCCTCCGCCGCGGCCTGGGCGCACATCTCGTCGTCGCCGCCCGTGAGGGGGATGAGGCCCTCAATCGCTTCGCGGTCGTGCAGCGTGCCCAGGGCGCGCGCGGCCAGCGAGCGGCGCAGCGGGTCTCGGCTGTTCAGCTCGTGGCGCAGGTCGCGCAGGGCGGCGTCCAGCCGGGGCAGTTGCTTGAGCGCGGCGGCGGCCACGCGCGCGGCGCTGGAGATGTCCGGCTCCAGGTCGAACAGTCCGCGCAGCACGCCGTCCACCAGCTCCACGTAAGGCAGGCTGCCGGCGGTGAGCAGCGCGAAGTAGCGCGTGTCCGCGTCCTGGGAGTCCAGCAGCGGCGACACGGCCTGCGCGGCGGGGCGGCCCAGCCGGGACAGCGCGCCGGGGATGGGACCCAGCTCGTCCGCCTCGGGCAGCTCCACCACGGGCAGCCGGCTCCAGGCCGTGGGACCGGGGAAGTGCTGGGCCAGCACGCGGGCGCTGGCCTCGGGCGAGCGCGCCAGCTCCGCCATGGCGTTGGCGCGCTGCGCGGCGTCCGGACCGGTGAGGCGGCGCAGCAGCGGCGCGAAGTCCGGCGGCGGGCGCTCCTCTTGCGACTGCGCGCGCGGCGGCAGCGCGGCGGCGCGGCCCATGTTGCCGGTGGCGCCACGGCCGAAGAAGGGGCTCCAGCCCAGGCCGGCGACCACCGCGGGGGCCGGCGCGGGCGCGGTGGCCACGGGCAGGTCCACGTCGATGGTGAGCTCCATCTCGTCCGGCGCGCGCAGCTCCGACACGCGCTGCTTGCGGAAGAGGATGAGCTCCTGGAAGGCCGCCGGCAGGTCCTGGCAGAACAGGATGTAGTCGGACAGGCGGCGCTGGCTGATGGGCCGCTGGCCGCAGTCACCGTAGAGGATGGCCACCAGCCGGCCCTTCACCTCCACCGGGTACAGGAAGACGGTGCGCGGCGTCTGGCGTCCGAACAGCTCCAGGTAGTGCCGCGTGAGCGCGTCCGGAGGCAGCGGGCCCGCGTAGCTCCCGCGCGTGACGGCCACCGTGCGGAAGACGCTGCTGGCGTCCAGCGGGATGGACACCTGCGTGAGCTGCTCTCCCGCCATGCCCTCGCCGCGCGCCTCCAGGCCCGTGGCGCCGCCCCGCAGCACGGCGAAGGACGCGACGTAGTCGAAGGTCCTGCGGCCGAAGCGCAGCGCGACGTCGATGAGGCGGTCGCGGTCCTTGGTGGCTTCCTTCAGCGCCGCGCGCGCCTGGGCCAGCGTCCAGTCCGGCACGTCCTGGCTCGCGGGCGGCGCCGGGGGGCGGCTCTCCAACGCGGCGGGCTTGGGGCG